>JASHTO010000473.1 GCA_030040515.1 Terriglobia bacterium | reverse complement strand
TTTCTGCGACACGTCCGCAAATTGCTCCACCTCGGCGGCTGTCGGATTGTGAACGTGGACGCAACGGTGGGTTTGGAGCGGCCGAAACTTGCACCCCACATCTCTGCCATGGAGAAAAAAGTGGCCGCGGCGCTGTCTCTCGAACCCGGCCAGGTGAGCGTCAAAGCCAAGTCTGGAGAGGGCCTTGACTCTGTCGGCCGCGGCGAGGCGATCCGGGCGGACGCTGTGGCTCTGATTCAAGTTCGAGGTTGATCCTGTCTCCGCAGGCTCAACCACAGGGGTTGTTGTGGAACGCCAAAGGGATTAAGTAAAAATGCATTTACATGTAAACGCGAACAAGTAATGTGGCATCATAGGAAGGGACAAATCCGGCTGTTCCGGTAAACTCGACCCAGGCAATCTTGGAAATAAGGAGCATGTATGGCAGAAAACGATCCAACTTCGCTGTTTGGCCTGAACGATACGCCAACGCGACGCTCGACCGCTCCGGAGCAGGCGCCTGCCGCGCCGCAAATCCAACCTCAACCGGGCGCCCCTCAGTACGTCCTGGTTCAGCAGGCCCCGCAGACGGCCCCGGCAGCGGGAGGCGGAAAGGGCTTGGTTTGGCTCGTGGTCGTTTTGGCCATTGTGCTCGCCGCAAATCTGGTGATGACATTCATGGCGCGGAACCAGTTTAACGACTTCGCATCAAAACAGGCTGATGCGATGAATTTGCTGACGCGGCGAATGGATTCCATGGACGAGCGCTATGCGCAATTGCGCGGACAACTTCAGGTCACCTCGGAAAAACTCGGCGTGACGCAGCAGGACCTCCAGCGCGCGCATGCCCTGGCGGCGGAAGTCCAGAAGCAACAAGAGACCGCCGTGGCGCAATTGAATCAAGCCATCGCTCAAAAGGCCAGCACCGATGCAGTGAACAAGCTTCAGACGGATTCCAACACCAAGATCACCGGCCTGAGCACGGATTTGGCGGGAACCAAGAAGGATCTGGCAGACACCAAGGACGAATTCACCAATGCCCTTACGGGTACCAAGGGTGAATTGAAAGGTGACATAGCCCGAACACACGACGAATTGGTTGCTCTGGCGCACAAATCCGATCGCGACTATTTTGAATTCACGCTGCCCCGCAGGAAGGCCGAGCAAAAGGTTGGAACAGTTACCTTGGAGCTTGAGAGGACCGACCCCAAGAAAAATATGTACAGCCTCTTTCTTACCGCGGACGATAAGAGAACCGAACACCCCAATTGCTCATTGAATTCGCCCCTTTGGTTTTATGTACAGGGCGCGCAGACCTATTTGGAGCTGGTCGTGAATAAACTCGGCAAGGATACCGTATCGGGCTACATGAGTACGCCAAAAGGGTTCTTTCCCAACACTACAAATGTGCTGGGCCAGCGGCCGGGGGCTTGATCGGCGGGGGAATTGGAGGTTGCAAGCGGGAAGAAAATGGCGCCCTTCGAGGATGCCCACCTCTACTGAGCCACTTCATTTCACGCTTATTTGTTGCCGTTGCTGTTGGTATAACGACTGAGGACCTGCGTCAATTCTTGCTCTGATCGCAGCCCTACCAACTTCTCCACCACATTGCCGGACTGCAATAAAACCAGAGTGGGGATCGACCGCACGGCGAACTTGTTGGCGATCTCGGGTAGCTCGTCCACATTGATCTTGGCGAAGGTGACCTGCTCGCTGAATTTCTCCGCCAGTTTATCGAAAGTCGGTGCGAGCATTCTGCACGGACCGCACCAGTCCGCCCAGAAATCCAAAAACACCGGCTTGGTGCTCGACTCAAGCCCTTGCCAGTCGCCGGCTGCAACATGCATTACCTTTTCCATGCTCTTCCTTTTGCCTCCAGCTCATATAGATGCGAACGAAGCGAATTGGATACAGGCCTCATAAGACCTTTTACCACACGATTCTAAATCTTCCATAAGAGCATTCGGATTTTCATATCCAAGGCCGCCTGTCGAAGGTGGACAGGCGAGAACCTTAGCTTACCACGAACGCCCTTAATTGCAATTTCGGAAAGAGAGAACGGGCTCACTCCTGCCACGGGCCGAGCACGGCCACCAAGGGTGACGGAACTGCCGTTTTCCGCTTTCGGAAATTTCCACTTTCGGACACTAGGCGGAGTGGGCAGGTTCAATTAGAATGCATTTGGCCAGCAAAGCGAGGATAAAAACCGTGGAGGCGTCATGCCGGCAAAATGGCTGCTGAAATCCGATCCTGAACACTATTCCTACTTTGACCTCGCACGTGACGGTAAAACCGTGTGGGATGGAATTTCCAATAATCTTGCGCTGAAGCACCTTCGCAATGTGCAGCGCGGCGACATGGTGCTGGTCTACCACACCGGCGAGGAGCGCGCGGCCGTGGGTCTGGCCAAAGCCGTGAGCGACCCTTATCCCGATCCAAAGCAGAAAGACCCTCGTCTGGTCGTGATTGACTTGCAGGCGAAGGAGAAACTGGCACGCCCGGTCACGCTGGACGAGATTAAAAGAACCAGTGCGTTGAAGAATTTCGACTTGGTGCGCATGCCGCGCCTATCGGTCATGCCTGTTTCCGACGCTTATTGGGAGATCATCATGGGGTTGGCGGCAAAGAAGCTGCCTTGAGCCTGGCGCGCCCGACCTTCCGCATGGGATAGAAGATCTACGGAGCGCAGATCCCGAAACAATATTTTTTATGTCCAAAACTCCCCGCAAATTAGCGCAGTTAAATCAACACGTGATTGCCTGCACGCGATGCGTCAAGCTCATCGCCTATTGCCGGCGTGTGGCAAAGGAAAAGCGGCGCATGTACCGCGAATGGGAATATTGGGGCAAGCCGGTACCGGGGTTTGGCGATCCTGGCGCTGAGCTTCTCATTCTCGGTTTGGCGCCCGGCGCGCACGGGTCAAACCGCACAGGGCGAATGTTCACCGGTGATCGTTCGGGCGATTTCCTCTATCCCGCTCTTTATGAGGCGGGGTTTGCCAGCCAGCCCACGGCGCGCGACCGGAACGATGGACTGAAGCTTTGCAACTGTTACATTACCGCGTCGCTGCGCTGCGCGCCTCCTGCCAATAAGCCGACTCCGCAGGAATTACGCAATTGCCAGCCGCACCTCGAAAAGGAATTGGAGATTCTAAATCGCGTTCGGGCCGTTCTGGTGCTGGGACGAATCGCCTTTGACTCCTATCTGCGCGTGCTGGGCGACCGCCGTGACTTCACGCGCCCGTCGAACCTGGCCTTTTCGCACGGCGCGAGCTTGAAGCTGCCCGCGGGATTCCCCCGCTTGTTTTGTTCCTATCACCCCAGCCAGCAGAACACCCAGACCGGCCGGCTGACCGCCGAAATGTTCCGCCGGGTTT
>JASHTO010000472.1 GCA_030040515.1 Terriglobia bacterium | reverse complement strand
TGTCCCACACGATCAGCACGATATTGGGTGACTGCGGCCTTCTCGCCGTAGCGTGGGCGGTAGAAAGGTTCAAGGGATTCGGGAGGTGGCATACTCCCACGACGACCGCCAGCGTGGCCATGGCACCCCAAACGACGCGCGCCCATATCCGCAGCGGCGCATTTTCCAGAATGCCCAGCCGTGAGTCATCCTTTCGAGTCGCCCACAGGGCCGCCAGGGTCCATCCGAAAGCGAGCGCAAAGATGAGGGGTGGACTTAGAAAATTCCGCAAAACCAGATACCAGCCGACTCCCGCCTGAGAGAAACGCAGCAGCATGGCGAGATAGCCCCCCGCCATGCCTGCCACGCTGGCGACAAGGGCCATTCCCCAAAAACGGGATTTCGGCAGAGTGGATAGAAAGCCCGCCACGAGACCCAGCAAGCCAAAACTTATGGAAGTGAGCAGCGGAGCAAAAAACCAGAAGGAAACCGGAACGTGGGGCTTGAGAATAGGCAGGTCGGTGAGGCGCATTCCCGCCGCCTCAATCAGTCCGATCAGGATACCGGCAGTAGCTCCGAGCAATCCAACTCTGCCAATAACTGTCTGCTGATAGGGGGGTACAGTTGCCATTTTATGTCGCCTGCCGACCCCTAAAACTGCCACAGCTATCGGTGTTTATGGGGTACAGGAGCCTGCTCGAAGCGCGCCCAATGCTATGATTATACAGCATAAAATCAACAACTTAAATTCAAACACTTGACTCAGAAGTCCCACTTCCCCAATCTGCCGAATTCCGGGCTTTGCGCGTCCTAAGCTGGACCTATAATGCAAACGGAGCGCCAACTCCACTGCTCAGGCTTGCGGATTGTTGTTAAAAAGAGTTTGCAGGAAAGGGCACGCCCTTCCAGCCCTCCCCTGCGATTAGAGACGCCGAATCGAGGCAAAGGTTACAGGCGAAGCCGCTTGAAAATGCTTTCGGGGATGGAGCGAATGATGAGCATGATCCATCGCCAGAACCACGGAACGTAGACTACATTTCTCCGGCTCATCACCGCGCGATAAATACCGCGTGCGACTTTTTCGGGCGAGGCGACCAGAGGGAGCTTTCCCTTTCCGAATACCATGCGCGTATCAACGAAGCCGGGTTTGACGGTGATGACGTGCACGCCGCGGTGATAGAGCCGATTGCGCAGCCCTTGAAGATAGGTCGTCAATCCGCCCTTGGCCGAACCATAGAGGTAATTGCTCTGGCGGCCTCGGTCGCCTGCAACGGAAGAAAGCGCGCAGATGAATCCGCGCCCTTTTTGCTCGAAGTGATTGGCGGCGATTTCCAGGGCCAGCGCCGAGCCGGCGAAATTGATTTCCAGAATTTTGCGCGCCTCGCTCAAATCCGTCTTCGCCGCTTCCGGGTTTCCCAGGTGGCCGGTGCAGAGAACGAAACCCGCAAGCGAATCGCCGGCGATCTGGAAAGAGTCTTTCAGAGCCGAATCCAGCAATGCGAAGTTTCCCAGGTCCACGGTTACGGCCCGCGCGCTGACTTTGTATCGCAGGCCCAGATCCGCGGCGAGAATCACCAGCTCTTCTTCGTCCCGGCCCGCGAGGATCAGATCGTAGCGATGCAATGCAAATTCCCTCGCCAGGGCTCGTCCAATGCCGGCATTTGCGCCCAGAACCAGGACCGTAGGCAAAGCGGGACCTCGTGAAAAGTGGAATTCGACTTCCCCTCATCGACTGTGGCGGAAAAAATCTTCGCTCCGCGTACAGGGCAGAACGCTTCCGCGAATGACCGCCCACTGAGGTTGGCGAGGGGATCCATCAACCGACAATCTTAAGTCTCCGCGCCAAAGACGATGAAAACAACCTCTTGGGGTCCAACTTCCGTTGAATGGACCGGAAATCATCGAGCCGGGGGTACATCGCCGCGAAATCCTCAGGGCGCAGAATCGCGTCCTTCGCCAGGTAGACCCGCCCACCATAATCCAAAGTCATGCGGTCGAGCTCGTAAAGAAAGGGAGCGAGCCCGCGACCGGCCGGGATGTCAAGAGCCAGGGTGTAACCACGCAGGGGGAAGGAGAGCAGCCCCGGTCCCGATTCGCCAAAGCGCTTCAGAACCGCCAGAAACGAAGCGCGTCCGGAACGGGCCAGGCGGTCCAGGACGGCGCGCAGCCCTTCCCGGCCGCTCGCCTGAGGCAGCGCAATTTGGTATTGCACGAAGCCGCGCTTCCCATACATCCGATTCCAATTGTCAAGGGCATCGAGAGGATAAAAAAACTTTTCGAAATTCACGGGCTGGCGCGCGGTGGTGCGGTGGAGGGCAAAGTAGGCGGCATTGAATGCCTTCACCGTCAGCGCGTTCAAAGCCCCGGAAGGGAAGTCGGCAAGGAGATTCCATTTCGGCCGGGTGGAGACGGCGCCGTTGTTCGCCATTTCCGATTGCCAATGCCGGACTCGGGCGGGAAGTTCGGCTGCCGGAGCGTGATTACCCCGCATCAGAATGCTGCGCCCCAGGGTCTTGCCGGTGGCAAGCGCGTCGATCCAGGCGACGGAGTAATCGTAACGTTCATCGGAGGCCTCCATGTTCGTCATCGCATCTGCAAGATTTGCCGCCTTGTAGTAGTCGACGAAAACATAAGCGGAATCGACTCGGCGAAGCCTGAACCGCGCGCTCAGAATAACTCCCGTCAGGCCCATGCCGCCCACGGTGGCCCAGAAAATCTCGGAATGGCTCGCCGGGGTGCACCGCAACCGTTCGCCCGCGGGGGTTAAGAGCTCCAAACTCAGAACGAAGTTGGAAAAAGTTCCATCGCGGTGATGGTTCTTGCCGTGAATGTCCGCGGCAATGGCGCCGCCCACGGTTACGAACTTGGTTCCCGGAGAGACCGGCAGAAACCAGCCGCGCGGGAGGAAATATTGGATAATCTCGGCAAGGCTTGTTCCGCACTCGCATTCGAGTTCGCCGGTAGCGTTGTCGAAAGAGATGAAACGATTGAGCCGAACAGGCCAAATGACGCCGCCATTTTCGTTCAGCGACGCATCCCCATAACTGCGCCCCAGGCCGCGGGGGATGTAGGAAGGTTGAAGCCCTGACGCCAGAGCCGCTGCCACTTCACTCCGCTTTTCCGGACGGCAAACGTGACAGGACTCTGCCCGGTAACGGCCCCAGCCAAAAAGCGATTGAGTTGAAAAGGCAGGGTTCATCGGAAATTCGGCCTTCAGGCGTCGCTCTTCAATCACCCGTTCCGGCTCATCCCTCATCGTCACTTTGGGTGGAGGAGCAAGTCTCGAACGCTCAGGACCGGCGACGGATTACGGATGGCCGGGAACCGGATGCTCTTCAAAGATAGATGATTAAGACTACGCACGCCGCCCAGGAAAGCACCACCGACAGCAGCACGGGGTCCGTGAAGAGTGAGCGCGTGGGATCCCCTCCCTGGGCGTCATGGTGAATCAGGTGGAGATAGCGGAAGATCCCAAAAAGGACAAAGGGGATCGTGATCTCAAGCCGTTTGCCCGGAAATTTGTTTTGCACGTCCGGCGACAGCGTGTAGAGCGCGTAAGAAACCACGGTGGAAGCGGTGACGATGCTGATGAGCTGGTCGAGAAAATAAGGCGTGTAGTTCGCCAGAATCGCCCGGTGCGCGGAGGCGTGGTCGCCCAGCAGAACCAGCTCATGGCGCCGCTTGCTCAGGGCGATAAATAACGCCAGCAGCGTCGTGCACACAATCAGCCAGGGGGAAATGGAAACGCCGATCACCACTCCGCCCGCCACCACGCGAAACAGGAACCCCGCCGCCACAATGAACACGTCGAGCAGCGGAACCCGCTTCAGGAAGGCGGAATAGAGAACATTGACGGCGATGTAGGCGGCGACCGTCTCGAAAAATGAGGTGTTCAGCCTCCAGGCCCCGGCGAGTCCGGCGATGCCCAGGACCGTGGCGGTGACTCCCGCGCTGGTGACACTCAGCCGCCCGGAAGCGATGGGCCGCAGCTTCTTGACGGGGTGGTGGCGGTCTTCCTCGGCATCGAAAACGTCGTTGAGAACATAGGCGGCGCTGGAGACCAGGCAAAACACCAGCACGGCCAGCAACACGAGCCGGCAACGGTCCCAGCGTGTGAGGCTTTGCGAGAAAATAAGCGCGGCGAAAATGAAGCCATTCTTCACCCACTGTTGCGGGCGGAGAGTTTCGATCAATGCCCAGAGAAAAGAACCACGCCGGGCCGTGCCCTCCAGAGGCAACGGCCCTTCCAGCGAATCGGTATTTGCACTTTCCCGGCCGGTTGACATTGCAACTCCGCGGCGAAATGAATCGAAGGCGCGAAATGGCCGAAAGGCGTCGCCTGGGGCTCAGTCTAGCACGGATGCCGTTCAGGGAACCATCCAACCGAGCCAGTAAGCCTGCGCCAAAGCGATCAGGCAAAGCAGCAGCGCCAGCAGCAAGCTGTGGCCGAGCGTGGAGCGCACGATATCGCCTTCGTGGCCGACCAGCCCGACGGTGGTCACTCCCACGGCGATGTTCTGCGGTGAGATCAT
>JASHTO010000471.1 GCA_030040515.1 Terriglobia bacterium | reverse complement strand
TCCATGCGGCGCTCGCTCCCCCCCAGGCGATTCGTGTGGGAGACAACGCCGTCGGGCAGGGAAATCCGCAGGTCCTCGTTTGCGCCCCAGGTGTCCGGAAACTCCTGCTGCGCCCGCATCACCAGGCCGTCCACGTAAGCGTCGTCGCTATCGGGATCGTGATGGAAGAGGATGAGCCTTTTGACGTTGCACTCCTGCGCGATGCGAACCCCTTCGAGCCACGAGCTGTGTCCCCACCCTTTTTTTTCACCCGCCAGTTGCTCGGGGGTGTACTGGGCATCGTAAACCATCGCGTCCGCGTCGCGAGCGAGCTCGCGCAGGGCGCGGTCGTGCATCGGGGAGCCTGGCTCTGTGTCCGTGGCCAAAACGAATGCTGAGCCTTCCGCTTCAATCCGGTATCCCACGCAGCCTTGGGGATGATTCATGGGGGCCGAGCGCAGTGTGGCGCCCGGCAGGCTGACCGGTTCCTTATCCACGTTGGAGAAATCTCGCCGCGCCGCCATCACTCCCATATTTACGGGAAAATAGGGATTTGCCATCTGCCCTTCAATGGTGTCCCTCAGCTCGGTGCCGGAGCGCAATACGGAATGAAATTTGAAGTGGTTGCCGCGCCGGTAGAAAGGCGTGAAAAAGGGGATTCCCTGGATGTGATCCCAATGAAAATGCGTGAGGTAGACGGAAGCCTGAATGGGCCGCTCGCCAAACTCTTCCTGCAAACTCTTGCCCAGCCCGCGCATCCCGCTTCCGCAATCCAGAATGATCAGGCTGTTGTCGGCCAGGCGGACTTCCAGGCAGCAAGTGTTGCCGCCGTAGCGGGAATTTTTCGGCTCAGGAGTGGGGGTGGAGCCTCGAACTCCCCAAAATCGGATTTGCATTCAGCACCACCGCACCCCAAAACTGTGGTTCGCTTGACTCGGACCGCCGCAACTTGTTGATGAACAGGCGTTATTCGCTGTGGGCGGGCGTCCGGCCTTGGTCCATCAACGCCCCAGCCAGCCTACCAAAACATTTCTGCGATGTCCACCGCTTTGGGGCTAGGATGGTGGTGGGGTTGTTGCTGTAGCGGCGGACTCGCCAGGGCGAGCCCTTCACCGACGCTCATAGAGCGCCGCTACAGCCGTGCGGCTCGGATATGCACCTGCGCTTTTCCACTCCCTTCGAATCCGGCGACGAAGCAAGCTGCTTCCTGGAAAACGTTCCGCATCGTCCCGCCGTGTTCGCCCTTTTTCCACCGCCGCGCGAAGGAGATTCGCTTGCGCCTTATCTCGGGCGCACTGCGGATTTGCACCGCCGCCTGGCACGCTTGCTCTCCCCGCGACGCGCGAATTCTAAGATGCTGAACCTTCGCGAACTCACGGCGCGCATTGAGTATGAATCGGTCGGTTCGACGTTTGAGGGAACGTGGCTTCTCTATCGTTTGAACCGGCACTACTTCGCCCGGCAGTATCGCGACCGGCTGCGGCTGAAGCCTCCGGCACTTCTGAAGTTGAAAATGGAGAACCGCTTCCCGCGCTGCTATCCCACGCGGCGGGTGGCAAAGGATCGCTCGCTCTACTATGGACCGTTTCCCTCGCTGGCGGTTGCCGAGCGTTTTTCCGGCGAATTTCTCGACTTTTTCAAAATCCGCCGCTGCGTTGAGGACCTCAATCCCGATCCCTCGCATCCCGGGTGCATTTACTCGCAGCTTCACATGTGCCTGGCGCCGTGTTTTGCCGGATGCACGGACGCCGAATATCAGGGCGAAGTGCAGCGCGTCGTGGAATTCCTCGATTCGCAGGGCAGATCGCTCGAGCGTACACTCGAAGCCGAACGGGCGCAGGCCTCCGAGTCGCTCGAATTCGAGCAGGCGTCGAAAATCCATAATCGCATTGAGAAGCTGAATGAAGTGCTGCGGCAAAGGTCCGAACTGGTCAGGAACCTGCGCGACCTCCACGCCGTGATGGTGCTGCCGGGTGCCGAGGTGAAGACCGTGGTTTTCTTCAGGGTCCTGGCCGGGGAGATTCGCGGCCCACGCTCGCTCTCGCTCGATGAGAACGCGCCCAACCCCACGCCACTCGACCGGCAGATTCGCGAATTGATAGATTCGCTCGGCGCGGATGCTGTCAATTCAAAATCGCCAGCGCCACCGCCCTGGGAACACCTCAGCTTGCTCGCGCGCTGGTATTACAGCAGCTTTCGCCAGGGTGAATTGGTGATGCTGAATCCCAACCAGACCATTCCACACAGCAAACTGATTCGCGTGTGCCGGAAAGTTATGGCGATGGAAACCCATCCTCAGGCCGCCACCGGCAAGGTGTCGTAACCGCACTTGGGATTGAGATAATCCCCTGATTCAACGTCGAGGTATTTGCTCTTGGCCTGGCGTTTGTGAAGGGTCAATTGTTCAGTGCTGCCAGGAATTCCTTTATGCCCCCGCGGGCGATCAGAGCTCGCAAGGTGCCACGGGCGGCCTGTTTACCCGGCCAAGCCCTAGTGTCCTGAGTCAGAAGTTCGCTTCACATTTCGTCTCTTGGTTAAGGCGAGCCTTCAGCCCCGCAGGGGCGAAATATCCTAGCCCAGGGCGCAAGGCCTGGGGCCCTGAGCCCTCACCCCGCCTTCGGCTCCCCTCTCCCGCGGAGCGGGAGAGGGGGTAGGAGGAGCGGGTAGGCGACTGAAACCCACGGCTTGCGCCGTGGGCTACGATATGGCGCCCGCTTCGCGGGCTAAGTAATTAAACGAACTTCTAACTCAGGACACTATACGGAACGACATAAGTGTTTGCATATTTGGCTGTAGCGGCGGTCTATGACCGCCGGTCGGCGCTCGCCCTGCGACCCAAAGCCGTCTTCTGGCGACGGGTCGTAGAGCGCCGCTACAATTTATGTCGCTCTGTATAGAATGCAATTTTCCAAAAAGTTTGGTAATAAACTCTCCAACGCACAGGGTTGAATCGCGGCCGACGGGTTCATTGGACCCTACCACGCGCAATC
>JASHTO010000470.1 GCA_030040515.1 Terriglobia bacterium | reverse complement strand
CCAATTCATTTTTATGCGGCTCGATTTATCCTGGGTCTGGCGGAAGCCGGTTTCTATCCCGGCATCATCGTTTATTTTACCCACTGGTTCGTTGGCCGTGACCGCGCGCGAGCCATGTCCGGTTTCATCGTTGGGCTTCCCGTTTCGATCATTTTGGGCGCCCCTGTCTCATCCCTGTTTCTCCGGCTGAACTGGCTTGGACTATCGGGATGGCGTTGGGTCTTCATTCTGGAAGGAATTCCCGCAGTCATTTTTGGAATCATCACCTGGTTTTATCTCCAGGACCATCCTCGGGATGCCGCCTGGCTCGATCCGGATGAACGCGATTGGATCTCGAAAGAACTCGAGGAGGAGCGGCGTCTCAAGCTGGCGGCTGGCCATGTCTCGGTTGGGCAGAGTCTTTCGAATACTCTCCTCCTGGCTTTTGCCTTATGTTTCGCCAACGTGGAAAGCTATGCTTTCGTCTTCTGGCTCCCCACGACGATTCATCGCGTCTCCGGTTTCTCGGTCAGCGCTTCGACAGCGTGGGCCGCGTTACCTTATGTCGTGGGCTTTTTCTCGGTTCTCGCCTCGGGCCGCATGTCGGATCGTTCAGGCGAACGGAAGTTCCATGCCGCAGTGCCTTTAATGCTTTCGGCCACATTTTTTTCCCTCAGTACAGTCCCGGGCCAGAGCTTCTCCGTGGTCATCACTTTGCTTTGCCTCACCACGGCGGCGGGATTTTGTTTCCCCCCTCCCTTTTGGGTATTGCCGACTCTAACCCAGGGTGAATCGGCAGCGGCTGCCTCCATCGGATTGATAAACTGCATCGGCAATCTTGGAGGGTTCATTGGACCGTCTGCGGTAGGATTTGTACTCGCGCGCACTCATTCCTATCCCTTGGGTATGATGATTCTTGCCATGGGAGCAATGTTGGGAGGCCTGGTTCTGCTGGCGGTGCGAGTGCCGCGGAAGCGGGTGGAAGTGATGTGTTCACCCTGACCCGTCGCGTGCATCGTGCCGATTCCATATCAAGGAGATAAATTTGATGAAGCGAATGCTTTGCTTGATTTCGGTTTTTTTCGTGCTCGTGGGCTCATCCTTCGGGCAACAATCCGAGCCTTCGTTCAACGGGCTGGACGTGGGGATGAGCAGTCTCGCCCGGCTCTCGCATGCCAAAACGCGGTCCATCAGTGCGGAGAACATGACCGGGGAGAAAGGCAAGGGGGGAATGGCCACCGAGGGCTTGGGTGCGAACGCGGCGCGCGACCTCGGCCAAACCTGGAAGGTCTCACCCGCCGTCCGCATCGCGCCTAAACAACTTTATACTGTTGCCGAAATCCAGGGGCCAGGAGCCATTCAGCACATTTGGATGTCGCCGACGGGGCAGCTTCGTTTTGCCATCCTGCGCTTCTATTGGGACGGCGAGAGCGATCCTTCCGTCGAGGTCCCCATCGGAGACTTCTTTGCCTCAGGCTGGGGAAGATACGCCCAAGTGTCATCTCTGGCGGTATGCGCGAATCCGTTGCGCGGTTACAACTCGTATTGGCAGATGCCTTTCAGAAAATCCGCCAAGATCACCGTGGAAAATATCGGAGAAGAGCCGCTGGTGCTCTATTACCAGGTCGATTACACACTGACTGAAATCCCGAAGGACATGGCTTACTTTCACGCCCAATTCCGGCGCTCCAACCCGCTGCCCTACAAAACCGACCACGTGATTCTTGACGGAGTAAAGGGTTGGGGTCAATACGTGGGAACGTATCTGGCGTGGGGTGTTCACAACACCGGCTGGTGGGGCGAAGGGGAGATCAAGTTCTTTATCGATGGCGACTCGAAATTTCCCACAATTTGTGGAACAGGAACCGAAGACTATTTCTGCGGCTCACATGGGTTCCAGGTCGGTTCGGAGAATGCCCGGCACTACCAGGAATTTACGACACCATATTCCGGGCTTGCCCAAGTCATTCTCCCCAACGGCCTGGATGATTCCCAGCAGCGTTATGGCCTCTACCGCTGGCACATCGTGGACCCGGTGCGCTTCGAGCAGGACTTGAAAGTTACGATTCAGGCGCTCGGTTGGCGGTCGGACGGGCGTTACCTGCCACTTCAAGATGATATCGCTTCAACGGCTTTCTGGTATCAAACCGAGCCGCACGCGCCATTTCCCAAACTGCCGGATAAGGATGCGCTGGAATTGAAATAATCCGGGGCAAGGGCGCCTAAACTTCTTGCGAAAAAGATATGCTAGGGTCCTGAGTCGGAAGTTGGCTTCGTATTTCGTTCCCGGGTTTCAGGCAAGCTTCCAGCCCCGCAGGGGCGAAATACCATAGCCCAGGGCGCAAGCCCTGGGGCCACGAGCCCTCACCCCGCCTTCGGCTCCCTCTCCCGCCAATGTGGGAAAGGGGCGGAAGAGTGGTCAGCCTGAAATCCATGGCTTGCGCCATGGGCTACGGTATGGCGCCCGCTTCGCGGGCAGAGTTCTTGAACGAACTTCTAACTCAGCCGGTAGCCACGACACGCTTTTTGTGTCGTGGGCTTTGGGACATTCCCAAATACCAACTGCCCACGGCACACAACCCGTGCCGTGGCTACCTGCTGGAATTGAAATAGGTCTGGGGATGGGCACCAATTTTCTTGAAAAGGCAGATTATGGTGTCAAGCTAATGCGCAAAGGTGTGGCTGAGGTTTGCCTGATCCATACGACCAGGCTTCTGCCGTCAAATTTCTGAACATATCCGCGGCGAAAGTCTCTTCCCCACTCTACCGGTTTTCCGTTGATCTTAAGGTGTGCCTCGCCATCTCCCCACTTTTTGATCACAATGGCAGGGTTGACGAGCGGGGAGGCCTCGCTGGCCTCGAAGGTTATCCCCAGCGCCGCCGGCTTTGCAGGATTCTTGGCCGCGACCACAAAGGCTCGATGCACCGGGTCGTACCCTTCGCTTTCAAACCCTTCGCCTTCGACGAGAACCGGCGGTGGAGAAAGCCACGATTTTGCGAGCGGGACGAGTTCGGGTGCGGACTTCGTCGTAAGCCCATCCATCAGAATCTTGGTTACAGAATCCTCGCTGGTGCTGTAAGCGTCCCAGAAAATGTGGGAAAGCGAGGAGTGCGAAGCCCGGTCCGGCGCCACGCAAATTCGGGCGCTCGAGGCAATCTGTGAAATCGGCCAATGGTTCCAACAGCCGAACGAATAGTAGGATTTTGAATAGGTGAAAATCTTGAAGGCGGTATGCACGGGCGAAACAATTTCAAAAGGCTTCCAATTTGATTTTAGATTGACCCACTGGATATTGGCATCGTCAGGCTTATCGATGGGCGGAGGCAGATTAAGGTCTCCGTAAACGCCCGGCTCCTTGTGCCCCCACGTATAAGTGGCCGTCTCTCCTTTCATGTTGCCGATCGTCAGCGCATCTAAATTGATATCGTCATCCGGCCGATGGCCTGGGGGGTTGATGACAATGGTTTCCTGCCACTCGTAGGTAACCGAAGGATCCGTGGGATGCAGGACTTGTTCGCGGATCGCCACTCCATCGGGATAAATCGTCCAGTACTCGTCCGCCCAATCGAACCAGCCCGTCAATGGGTCAGTATGCGCGCCCAGGTAGTGCTCAACTTCCGCCAGCGCATACCGCCAGTGAACAATCGCCCTCGCCTCGCTGCTTTCCAAAACGCTCACGCGCGAGTATCGAACCTGCTTGTCCGACATGGGCTCACAATCACCGCCGTCCGGGCACCCTTTCGCGGGGGCCTCCAGAAATTCATCGGTGAACCATTTGCCGTTTTCGGTAACCCAGGAGGGGATGTAGCTGGTTCCTTGCCAGAAAACCAGCCGGATGGGCGAATCGTCGAATCGCACCACCACGTCGGAGTCCGGTCCCACCCGCCGCGGCCGGTCCCACGCGTCTTCGTATTTGAGCGTGCAATAGTAGGCGCCGAAGGGACCAGGACCGAGAGGACCCGAGGGGAGCACCGGCCACGGGAGGATTTCGCCTGTTGGCGCATGCGCCGAAACGTGCATGTTCTGGATCTCACTGGCGCTCAGACTTCGGTCATAAATGGCCACATCGTCCAAAATGCCATCGAGCGAATACCAAATGGGGTACCCGGGTGAAGCCGCGATGGATGGAAACGGAGGCATGGGCGCTCGAACTCTGCCGATCACCACATCCATCATATCAGCCGGAAGCAGCGGGCCACGCACGGCTAATTGTCCGACCTCGTTCCCATCGAGGTAGATCTCGAGACCACGGTCCTGGTCATAGACGCCGGCGACCTGGGCCCACTTTTTCAGGGGGATTTGCGCGTTTGAGGTTAGCGAATACCAAATCCCCTTTACATCCGCCTGAAGTCCCAAATGCCCCAACGCGTCCACTCCCAAAAAATAACCCGCCTGCTGATCTTTCTCCTGATCAACGATCGGAACCCAATTCCATGGGTAGACGTTGAGCGCGATCCAGGCTGTTATCGAAAATGAATGGTGCAACTTCGGAGTCTTTTCCGCTTTGCGAACGACACTCGTGGTGTATCCATCAAAACGAAGACCCTCACCGGAAACCCCCGGCACATATTTGTAGAACCCCTCGATTTTGTCCTCGACGCCGCTCACCGAGTCTCGAACCGAAGACGCGGACGAACTGTCAAATGACCAATGCGCCACTGGACCTGGCTGTTGCGCGATGACTTTGCAAGGGGAAAATAGCGTAGGAAGAGCGAGGAGAAGCCCGGTCGCGAAGTGGAGCAAAACTCTGCAAAAGAAAGTAGGGCGGCCACTCATGATTACCAATCGCGCGCGAAACCCGCCGTCCATCCACCGTCAACAACCAGGACGTGGCCGGTAACGTATTTCGCGTCGTCCGATGCCAGGTAGAGTGCTGCCGCTGCGATGTCCTCGGTCTCGCCAGGCCTGCCGAGGGGAATGTGGCTGATGAGGCTGTCGGCTTTCTGCTTTGATTCGGGGTTGTAAAACAAACTCCGCGTTCCTTCGGTGAGAATCGAACCGGGTGCGATCCCGTTGACTCTTACTCCGTAGGCGCCCACTTCCAAAGCGAGGGACTTGGTGAAATTCAAAACACCGGCCTTCGCGGCGGTGAAGGCGCACTGGAGGCGGGCAGGTACCACTCCGAATGCCGAGCCAATGTTGATGATGACGCCCTTTTGGCGCTTCACCATCGAGGCCGAAACGGCGCGCGAACAATAAAACACGCCATCAAGGTCCACGCGAATAATCCGGTGCCACTCTTCATCCGGGAATTCATAAGTGGGCACCCGATTTTTCCCGATGTTCACCCCCGCGTTGTTCACCGCAATATCAATCGGCCCCATCTCGTGCTCAATCGCGGCCACCATCGAGTTGACGGCCGCGACGCTCGCGACGTCAGTTTGGTAAAACCGCCCTTCACCACCTGCTTCACGGATCTCCTCACAGGTGCGCTGGGCGTTATTCACGTCGTTGACGGCAATCCGAGCGCCGTTTTGCGCAAGCGTCAGAGCGATGGAACGGCCAATCCCCGCGGCGGCCCCCGTCACCATGGCGACGCGACCCTTTAAATCAACTTGCATTTTGCTCCTCGCTATTTCGGAAAAAAGTCGGAAATATCCATCGCGGGTATAGCCTGCTTCGCTCAGTGCTGTCAAGTTGTTTCGAAGCAGTTGGTTTCGAGGTCGCTCCAAAAACCTCAAAACTATTCCCTGGGGAGATCCCCCGGCTTTGCTAAAGGATAATTACTGTTTCAGAGCGGAACGGATTTCTTCACGCCCAACCCAAGGTGCCAACACAAAGTTTCTTGACAGGACTTCGACGAAATGGTAACCACAGAGATATTCTGCGGCACTACGAAACATCTTGAGGTGTTGGGGCGATGGCACAAGGGCTTGCGCTGGTGTTGGTGGCAGGGCTTACGATGGGCGGCAACCTGGTGCCGATCAAATGGATGAAGGCCTGGAAATGGGAGAATTTCTGGCTTGTATACTCCGTCGTGGGTTTGGTGGTGGTGCCATTCGCATTGGCCTTCCTTCTGATACCGGGAATCGCGGGTGTATATGCCTCGCTTCCGGCTCGGGCGATGGCCTGGCCATTCATTTACGGCCTCGTCTGGGGCATTGCCCAACTGGGAGCGGGAATCTGCGTGCACCGGATTGGGCTTGGACTTACGGGTTCCATTCTGAACGGGATTTGTGCCGCCAGTGGCGCCTTCATTCCGTTGTGCGTCCAGCATCGCGACTTGCTCCTGCGCGGAAGTGGTTTGATGATCATCGCCGGCACGGTCGTGATGGCCGTCGGATTGGCTCTCTGCGGGTGGGCCGGGCGCGAAAGGGAGCGGGAAACCGGTGAACTGAAGGCCGCCGGTTCGGGATATGTGGGTGTGCTGATCCTGGCGGTAGTTTCAGGGGTCATGGCTTCCCTGCTGAATATCGCGCTGGCGTTCGGAGGCGAAATCGTCAACAAAGCGCAGCAGGCAGGCGCCGCACCCCAGTGGGCGCCGTTCGCCGTCTGGCCGATCGCGCTGGCGGGGGGCTTTCTCACCAACTTGGGATACTGCCTCTATAAAATGTCCCGCAACAACACTTGGACAAACTTCGGCGGGGGCGCTCGCGAAGCCTTCAACCCCATTCTCGGCGGACTCCTCTGGATGGGCGCAATTGCAATTTACAGCAGCGGTGCGATGTATATGGGAGTGCTTGGATTTTCGGTAGGCTGGGCGCTCTTTCAAATCGCCATGATTCTGACCGGCAACGTGGCAGGCATCATGGTTGGAGAGTGGCGGAAAATTCCGGGGCGGGTTTCGAGAGCCAATATTGAGGGAGTGGCGGTACTTTTTTTAGCCGTGATCTTAATCGGCTCCGCCAATTATTTGGGATAAGCATCACTGCAAGGCAGGAGAGGGAATGAACGTCCCCGTGGTCATGCCGCAACTGGGTCTTACGATGACGGAGGGCAGCGTCAGCGAGTGGCTGAAGAAGCCCGGCGACCCGGTGCGCAAGGGCGAGATGCTGTTTGTCGTATCAACGGACAAAGCCGACATGGAAGTGGAGTCACTGGACGAGGGAAAGCTGGCGCAAATCGTCGTGGAGCCCGGCCGCACCGTCCCGGTGGGAACGGTTATCGCGTATCTGGCGGGAAGCTCCGGCGCGTCCGCACCTCAGGAGCAAACTGTTGAGGTTATCGCGCCGCCTCGCGCGGTGGAAAAGCCGGTTCCGGCCTCCGCGGGAGAACCCGCAGTGGAGGCGGCCGCGGCGCGGCGCCGCAAGGATGGACCGCCGGCTTCCCCCCGGGCTCGAAAGATGGCGCGCGAATTGGGAATTGACATCGCGCAGGTGCCCTCCGGCAGTCCCGGCGGACGGATCGTAGAAGAAGACGTCCGCCGGTTCGCGGCATCCATCCAGGCGGCGCCGCAAACCGGCGGTCACGCCTCCCCGTCCGCAAAAGCCGCTTCTGCCGCGGTCGACCTTCGCCGCCGGCACATCATTGCGGAGCGCTTGACCAAAAGTATTCAAACCATTCCCCACTTTTCCGTCAGCGCGGAGGCGCGTGCCGATGCCCTGGTGAATTTGCGCGAGAGCTTGAAGCAGGCGGTCGAGAAGCAGGCAGGGATAAAGCTCACCATCACGGATTTGCTGCTGAAAGCAGTGGCTCTCGCCCTGGCGGACACCCCGGAAATGCAAACGGTTTGGGTGGATGGCAACCCTCAGGCGGCCACCGCAATCGATTTGGGACTCGCCGTAGCGTCGGCCCGCGGGGTCGCCGCACCGCTCAT
>JASHTO010000469.1 GCA_030040515.1 Terriglobia bacterium | reverse complement strand
CTGCTGAAAACAAAGGGCTTAACGCGTTGTCTCTCCCAGCTTTCTGGCTTCGCTCGGGTTTGGTCAAGCATTTCATCAAGTTCCATGAGGTTTTGCAATGGGTTCTAAGGTCGCGGGTGCCTTCGGCACTCGACGACGAACTATAAGGGGTCTCTTGCGGGCCCCTTTGAGGGCCAGCCACCGGAAAGCCTCCGGCTCTACCGCATAGGCGTTAACCTAACGCTCCCGGCTGCCGGCGGGACGGGAGCCTCCGTCGCAGGCCCGGAGGGCCGAAAGAGCATAGCCCACGGCGTCAGCCGTGGGAAAGAGAGCGCGGTTGTTGTCCGGCAGCCCCGGAGGGGCGATCGAGGTTATTCCCAAATGGAGCGCTCGTCGTCGGCAATTCCCTGGCGCTTCAAGAACCCCACGAATTCCTCTTGAAACGTGACCTTGCGATGAGGTTCGTCTTGACGACGAATATATTCCACCACGTCGGGGAGGTGAGACGGGCTCACGCGCAATGCCCCGTAACCGGTCTGCCCGGCAAAGGCCGCCCGGCGGCGCATTTTATGGACCCAGGCAGAGGAATGGGTTTTGACCACGCGCCAGGGTCGGGGAGAAGGAGAACAGGCCGTGGTAGTGGTCCGGGCGAGCATTCGACTCGATCACTCTTCCGTGCCGATTGCGCATGATGCCACCGATATCAGAAAGGAGCTCTGCCTTAAGGTCCGGCGTAATGCCGGCTTCCCGGTTCTTGGTCGAAAAGATGACGTGAGCGAGCAGGTATGGGCTATGATCTTCCGCCCCTGCGGGGCTGGTGGAATTTTAGATTCCTGCTCCCACGGCTGACGCCGTGGGCTATTCTCGAACGGCCCTCCGGGCCTGCCATACAGCACCAATTCCCCCATCCACGACCGCCCCATCGTTAGGTTAACGCCTATGCGGTAAAGCCGGGGGATAATTACTTTGGACAGCCCTGAGGTGAACTCGCCGCTACGAATTCAAACTGTACCACACGTAGAGGAAGCGGAGCACGATTCGGATTCAGGCTTCGAGACTCGCAGGTTCGGGAAATCGCCTGGGCAGGTGAAGGCCCGCAGACCGATTTAAAGAAGGCGTGGATTTGCCCTGGTTTTTATCCACGACTGATACTAAATGGGTTGAAAAGTGACTTTCCCGGCACCGACTCCTGCCGAACTCGTCCCGATGGTCTGGGCTTGCTCGATCTCGAAGGTAACCTCTTCCCCAGGTTCGCCTCCGGCCATCTTTTCCAGTTCGGCATCGGAGACTTCGCCGGTCTTTGCCGGAACGGCCTGGGCTGCTGCCGCAATTTTGGGCTTTCCTTTTGCTTCGTCCATCGTTTCCTCCCTTTTAGATCCCTCGTCTTGCGCAAGCGAGCGGCAGCGTGGATTTTGCCGCTCAACTAGAAATCGAAATTCGCGGGTAAAAGCCGCCAGGCTAAAGAAAATAATTTTTCGGGGGGGAGGCCAGCGCCCTTTTATCCTGAATTTCGGATTCCGAAGGTTGAAAGGCGGGGTTCAAGCGCCAGTAATCAGGAGTCGTGTGACAGGATTCGGCAAAGCCCTGCATCGCTTGCACGCGCCGGGGCGACGCACGATTCCCAGTGTTTGACTCCGGATACCGGAGAGGTGGATTAAGACAGGAGTTAGAAGGAGCGTCAGAACAGGCCGGGAAATTATTTCTCGATGCACTACGGAGAGATGACCAACCTTACACCCGTCAATCCCAGATGGCGGTCGGTGGACCAGCATGCTGTGGTGCAGCGCTCGGCCATAACCACCCCGCCGTGAGCACCGGCCAGGGCAAGAGACTGATCGCCAAATTTCCTCGCGAGTTTACTGCTTTTAGCAAGGGCCTGGGAATCGAATGACTCAACGTTAACGACTGCGAGCTCGTCAATAAACTGAAGGAATTGCAGGGCGCGGCCGCGGTCGTATCGCCGCAGGAACCATCCATGCCCCTCTGCGATGACCAACGCCGAGGTCACAAGCGGAGGTGGATTCGAGAAGAGCCTGCGAAACAACAGATGAGAGCTGTCAGAGCGATCGAGAAATGCTATGAAAGCCGGGGTGTCGACGTAAGCTTCAATCTTTGACGCCATAAACGATCGCGTCGATGGTTCGGCTCGAACGGCGATTCCCTGAGTCGACAAACCCGGCAAATCACATCCAGCGCGGCCGACCGTTTATGGGGAGCGCGCCGCGAAGCGCGCGGCGGACATATTCCGCCACAGAAATCCCCAATGCTGCCGCTTCCCTCTTGGCCAATTTGTAGTCTTGCTCGTCGAGGCTTACCTGCGTCCGTAGCATGTTATCACTCTCCCGCATGATGACAACACAAGTTGAAGACTTTCGTTCGGCTTCACCCTCCCGCCTCTACTTCGCTTCCTTCCAATTCTTCCCCACACCCAAATCCACCTTCAGCGGCACGCGCAGGGGGTAGACGTCTTCCATTTCCGCTCGCACAATTTCCTGTGCGCGGGCCAATTCCGCGTCGGGCGCTTCAAAAACCAGTTCGTCGTGAACGGTCAGGATCATTCGCGTTTGCATCTTCTCACGCTTGAGGCGTGCCTGGGCTTTGACCATCGCCAATTTCATCAAGTCGGCCGCGGTGCCCTGGAGGGGAGTGTTCATGGCTTCGCGTTCGGCGCGATTGCGGGCCTGGATGTCAGCGCTCTTGATCTCGGGAATGGGGCGCAAGCGGCCAAAAGCCGTGCGGACGCGGCCGGTGGAGCGCGCCTGCTCCACAATTTCCTCCAGGTAATCCTTCACCTTGCTGTAGCGCGCGAAGTAGGTGTCGATATAGGCCTGCGCCTCGGTGCGGCTCGACCCGGTGCGCGCTGCCAGACCAAATGCGCTGAGCCCGTAAATCACTCCGTAGTTGATCGCCTTCGCCATGCGGCGGTGCTCGTGCGTCTGAAGCCCGGGCGGCACGCCGAAAATCTCCTGGGCCGTGCGGGAATGAATGTCCTCGTCGCGCGTAAAAGCTTCGATCAGCAGTGGGTCGCCGGAAAGGTGAGCGAGGACGCGCAATTCGATCTGCGAATAATCCGCGGAAATCAACTGACCGGCGGGATCCGCGACAAACGCCGAGCGGATTCGCACGCCGAATTCATCGTCGATGGGAATGTTCTGAAGATTAGGGTTTGACGATGAAAGCCGCCCCGTGCGAGCCACGGTTTGATTGAACGAAGTGTGCAGGCGGCCCGTCCCCGGGTTGACGAATTTCGGCAGCGCATCAATGTAAGTCGACTTCAGCTTGGCGCGCGTGCGGTATTCCAGAATGCGGCGCGGCAGGTCGTGCTTTTCTGCCAGCGCCTCGAGAACCGCGGCGTCCGTGGAATATTGCCCGCTCTTCTTCAGCCGCTTTCCGCCCGGGAGATTCAGCTTTTCAAACAACACGTCGCCGAGTTGCTTGGGCGAGTCGATATCGAACGCTCCGCCGGCCAGCTTGTAGATTTCCTCGGTGAGCGCGGTCAGCTCGCGGTCAAATTCTCCGGACATCTTCGCCAGGATGGCCGTGTCCACGCGTACGCCCTCGGCTTCCACTTCCGCCAGCACGCCGGCCAGCGGCAACTCAATTTCGTCGTAAAGCTTTTGCAACTCCTCGCGGGCGATTTCCGGCAGCAAAATCTCGCTCAATTCAAGCGTGCGCTGCGCGGCTTCGGCCAGCGAAGCGGAAATCTTGCGGCCCTGGCGGCGCAGGACCACGTCCGCCAGCGCCTGGCTCGAAGCGAGCGGCTCGAGCAAATACGAATAGAGCATCGTGTCGTCCGCCACGCCGGCCAGGGCAATTCCCTGCTTCGCCAGGTGGAGTTCCAGCAGCTTGGAATTGTGAACGGACTTTTTGACCGACGTGTCACCCAGCACGGGCGCGAGCGCAGGAAGCAAGCTCGCAAGGTCGCCTGCACCCATCGTCGCCAGCTTTCTCCCGTCCGACAGCCCGAGATTGTTCAGCCGCCCGGCGAAGCCTTCTTCACCTTCCACACTCATCGCCAGGGCGAGGGGCAAGCCGAATTCAAGGGATTTCAACCAACGTTCGATGGCCTGGCGCGTCGAGAGTTCTTCCGATTCGGTATCTGCCACTGCCGGCGCCGGCGACTCTTCCAGAAACTCGCGCAGGAGCGAGGTGAAGCCCAGCTCGCGGCAGAGCGCAGTGATCTCGGGAATGTCGACTGACTGCACTTTCAGCTTCTCAAACGGAGTTTCCAAGGGAACATCGGTGCGAATCGTGGCCAACTCGCGGCTCAGCAGGGCTTCAGTCCGAAAATCACGGAGGGCGTCGCGATAGCTCTGCTTTTTGACCTGGTCGAATCCTTCCAGCGCTTTGTCCAATGTCCCGAATTGCTGAATAATCTCCGTCGCCCCTTTGGGACCAATATAACTGCGCTTCTTTTCACCTTCCGCCAGCTTGGGCTCATGCCCGGGTAGTGGACGAGCGCCGGGAATGTTGTCGCTCGGGTCGCCCGTGAGTGCCAGCCAGTCCACCACCTGCGCGGGCTCGACGCCGATGATCTCCTTTACCTTCGCCGCGTCGCAAATCGTCTCACGGTCGCTCGTGCCACGCGAGGGCTTCAGCACACGCACTCGATCATTCACCAACTGGAACAGGTCCTCGTCCCCAGAAATGATAAACACGTCCGCGCCCTTGCTCGCGCCCGTTCGCGCCAGCGTGCCGATGACGTCATCCGCTTCGAAACCTTCGAGTTCAGCCAGCGGCATTCCCATGGCGCGACAGAATCGCCGCACGTAGGGAAGCTGCACGGCCAGTTCATCGGGAAACGGCGGCCGGTTGGCCTTGTACTTTTCAAACAGCTTGTCGCGGAACGTGGGTGCAGCCAGATCAAACGCCACCACCACATAATCAGGATGGTGGTCCTTGAGCAGCTTGCGAAGCGTGCGCACAAAGATGTAGATCGCCTTGGTGGGCATCCCGTTGGGCGATATCAGCGCCATTTGCATCGGCGCAAAGAAGGCGCGAAACACCAGCGACATGGCATCCATCAGAAACAACTGTGAAGCGTCTTGGGCCAAACCATCCTCCTGGATGCAATCACCCCGTGGGCATTCGCATGAGTCGGACATTGTACCTTAAGCCGAAAAGCCACCATGCGCGATTCCGGCTAGCGGTTGTCAGTCCGTTTTGGAAACTCCGTCCCGCCCGCACCCAACCGCCGAAGTTGCAGCGCGGCTGCCCCAGTTGTGTTTCGGCCACGGGAGGGGACACCCGCCCATGCGCGGCTGCGGCTCGGCCCATGGAGTCCGATCGAGTCCATCGGACTCCCGAATCGGATACACGCGCTACAGTACCGCCAAAAGGGTGAGAGTGAAAGATCGTGATGCGGCATAGAGAACACTAATCCCAGGCCGATCTGTGGTATTATTGCCACACTTAGCCTGCTCTATAGTTTACAATTTCATCGCAACTGACAGAAAATGCTAGACATGTTACTTAACATGAACATGGAATCTCAGGTGCATATACTGCGGCTTGTGTCGGGGAGGTACTTTGGGTCAACAACATACTCTGGCTTCAGAAGTCTCGCTTTCAGGCATCGGCCTGCACACGGGGGTTACCGTCAACCTGCGGCTTTGCCCCGCTCCCGTTCATACCGGCATCGTCTTCAAACGCTTTGACCTTGACGGCTTTACGATTGAGGCGCATTCGCGCCACGTCGCCCGCGTAAGCTACGCAACGAGCCTGATGAAAAAGGGCGTCCTGATCTCGACCACGGAGCACCTGCTTTCGGCCCTTGCGGGGCTGGGCGTGGATAACGCCGTCGTGGAAGTCGATAACCTTGAGCTGCCCATCGTGGATGGCAGTGCCCTGCCCTTCGTGAACCTGATTCGCCAAGCCGGGCTTCGGCCGCAGCGCGCGCGCCGCGCCTACGCCAAAGTTCTGAAGCCGGTCATTTTGGAAGAAGGCGCCAAGAAAATCGCCATCTACCCCTCGGACACCTTCACTGTGAGCTACTCTATTCTCTTCCCGCATCGCGTCATTGGGGCGGAATCGCTGGATTTCACGCCAGCCGGGGAGTCATACGAAACCGAGATTGCTCCCGCGCGAACCTTCGGCTTTCTCGCCGAGGTCGAAATGCTCTTAAAGAGCGGACTGGTGAAAGGCGGCTCACTCGAAAACGTCGTGGTGCTCGATCAGGAGCGCGTGCTGAACCCCGAAGGCTTGCGTTTTCCCGACGAGTTCTGCCGTCACAAGATCCTCGACCTGATCGGCGACATTTCCCTGTTCGGATACCCCCTGATCGGCCACGTAGTTGCAGATCGCGCCGGCCACGCCATGCACGCCCAGTTGGTTTCGCAGTTGCTCCGCCAAAAGGATTGCTGGACACTCACCACCACACCGCCCGCGCATTCCTCGACTCCCGCTCCCATCGCCGAACTTGCCGCCGCTGGCGCGTAATTGGCTCATCTGTTCATTGATCCATTTGATGGACAGTCCACACGACCCGTTGGCCTTTCAATGGGCCAATGCTGCAATGAATCAATGAACCAATTCCAGGACTCGCCTAGAAGACTTGCATGCCCTTTGCTATACTCTCGCATGGCCGTCAGGTGCTGTCAGAACCACCCGCAGCCGGCAAAATCCATCCAATCAAACTTGGGGGCGATATGAGCGTTGAAGAGAAGGCCAGGGAATTGAGTGTCTACGAATCCATGGCGGCGCGCTATGACGTGGCCGCGCGCATGCTGGGCCTGGACGAAGGTCTTTCCAACTACCTGCGCACGCCGAACCGCGAAATCATCGTTCACATTCCCGTTTCCATGGATAACGGCACGCTGAGGGTGTTTGACGGCTACCGCGTGCAGCACAGCATCGCGCGCGGGCCCTGCAAGGGCGGATTGCGCTACTCGCCCGACGTGACGCTCGATGAGATTCGCGGCCTCGCCGCTGAGATGACGTGGAAGTGCGCGGTAGTGAACATCCCGTTCGGCGGCGCGAAGGGCGGAGTGATCTGCGACCCGTTCAAGCTCTCGCCCGGAGAACTCGAACGCATCACGCGGCGCTATACCGCCGAGATTTTCGATTACATCGGACCGGAGCGCGACGTGCCCGCGCCCGACATGAACACCAACGAGCAAACCATGGCGTGGATGATGGACACCTATTCCATGCACA
>JASHTO010000468.1 GCA_030040515.1 Terriglobia bacterium | reverse complement strand
ATAACGTTTGCCCCCGGGCAGACCTTTCCCGGCGCGGGAGGTGGCTCGGTGACAGAGGTCTCGGGCACCGCGCCGGTTACGGTGGCCGACGGGACGACGACACCCAACATCAGCATTGCCGCCGGCGGCATCGGGAATTCGCTGCTCACCAATCCATCGTTGACGGTCCAAACCGGTACGGGTTTGGCCGGGGGTGGTAGTGTAGCCTTGGGGAGCGCCGTGACGCTGAGCAACTCAGGAGTCCTCGGCGTGACAGCCACGGGCCCGCTTTCCGCCAGCAGCGGGCAGAATCCGGTGATTAGCTTGAGCGGAGTTGTGGGGGTGGCCAACGGCGGCACCGGGTCGAGTTCCCAGAACTTCGTAGACCTGACCACAAGCCAATCCATTGGCGGGAACAAGACGTTCACCGGGAACGCGACGTTCAGCAACACCATCAGCGGGAACATCAGCGGAAGTGCAGGCAGCGCGGCCAGCGCCACGACTGCGGCGACGGCCACCAACGCGCTGGCGCTGGGCGGGAATTCGGCGTCGAGCTATAGCACAACGGCGCAGGCCGACGCGCGGTATTTGCAACTCGCGGGCGGCACGCTCACCGGAAGCCTGAGCGGCACAAGCGGAATCTTCACGGGCGCAGGCAGTTTCGGCGGCCTGCTGACCCAGTCCGGTGGCAGTGTACTGTCCTCAACGGGAACGGCTACAGCCAGCGGCGGTTTTAATTCCAACGGAATCGAGTGGACGGCCTCGGTCTTCAACAACGAGACGGGCACGCCCGTTCCGCAGAACTTTGTATGGCAAGCGGAACCCGTGGGCAACAACACATCAGGGGCCGGGGCCAGTTTCAACCTGCTGTTCTCCTCGGGCGGCAACACTCCGGCGGAGACGGGCCTCTCCATTGGCAACAACGGCCATGTGACATTCACTTCCGGGCAGACTTTTCCGGGAGCGATAACCAGCGTGAGCGCCGGAGACAGTTCCATCACCATCGGCGGAACGGCTTCAGCGCCTACGGTGGCAGTTGCCAGCGGTGGAATCACGGCGGCGAACATCGCGGCCGGGGCGGTGGTGAAAGGAATCGACGGGCAAACGGACGCTCTGACGCTGGCGGGGACAAATGGGCTGAGCGTCGCAGCAGGGGCCGGCACGATCACGGTCACCACCAACGCCACGGCAGACAACACGGCAAGCACTTTGGTTTCGCGCGACGCCTCCGGCAATTTCTCCGCCGGAAGCGTCACACTGAGCGGCATTCTGGCCCTGCCCAACACGTCAACGGGTTCGGTGGGCGTACTGACCATGGGAGGCTCGCCCTTCCTGCACAACTTCGGAACAAATAATGCCTTCCTGGGAAGTGCGGCCGGAAATCTGACCCTGACGGGCCAGAACAATTCTGCTTTGGGCTCGAGCGCGCTTTCCGCCGACACCTCGGGAGGGACCAACGCCGCCGTCGGTTCCAGTGCGCTTTCGGCCAACACGACCGGCGGCAACAATGCAGCTCTCGGATACCAGGCGGGAGTCACTCAGACGGCGGCCAACGCCAACATCACAGGATCCAACAACACTTTTGTAGGCTCCAACTCAGGCCCGGCGGGCTCAACGGAAGTGGATAACGCGGCGGCGATTGGTGCCAATGCCCTGGTCAACTGCTCGAATTGCATCGTATTGGGTGATAGCACCCAACCCATGATGGTGGGCATCGGCACGAACACCCCGGGGCAGGCGCTCGACGTGGTGGGAAATGTGCAAGCCACCTCATTCATGGGCAGTGGATCGAATCTGACGGGAATCAGCGTGTTGGGCGCCGTCAACACCTTCACGGGGCAGAATATCTTTACTGCCACGCCCACCGGCAGCGGCGTCAGCCAGGGGCCGCTCTACGTGGACCCCGCCACGGCGGGCGCGGGCCAAACTTTAATGGGTGCGGCCGTAGGCGGCACGCCCAAAATGACGGTGGACAGCAACGGCACGCTGACGCTGGCCGGCACGCTGAGTCTCCCCAATACCACTTCCTCCACTGTGGGCGTGATCTCACTTGGTGGTACACCATTTCTGCACAATTATGGCACTCAGAACACATTTGTCGGTGCAGGGGCGGGGAACCTGAGCATGACCGGCACGGCAAACGCCGCCTTCGGCACGGCCGCACTCCAATCGAACATTACAGGCAACAGCCTCACCGCCTTCGGTGCAGGCGCCTTGCAGTCGGACACGGTCAACTTCGACAGCGCCTTCGGCTACCACGCGCTCCAGTCCAACACGACCGGACAATCTAACGCGGCCTTTGGGGCTAATGCCCTCCAAGCGAACACGACATCCGTCCAGAACTCCGCCTTTGGTGGTGGCGCCCTTCAGTCCAACACCGGCGGGTCCAACACGGCCGTCGGCGCCTTCTCACTTCTTACGAACACCACGGGAACCCAGAACACCGCGGTCGGCTCGGATGCCCTTTATAACAACACCACGGCCAATTACAGTTCCGCGTTCGGCGCCAACGCACTGCTGAATAACACCACCGGCTGCTGCAACAATGCTTTCGGTACGGGGGCCTTGCAGGACAACACCACGGGCACACTCAATGAGGCGTTCGGCGGGTCGGCGCTTGTCAACAACACGACCGGCGGGTCCAACAATGCATTTGGGGACCGCACGCTGGGAAACAACACGACGGGTTACCAAAACTCAGCCTTTGGGTGGAACGCGCTTTTTGCCAATTCCACAGCAAGCTTCAATTCCGCCTTCGGCTCCACAGCGCTCTACGCCAACTCGACGGGCGCACTCAACTCCGCTTTCGGCTATCAAGCGCTCTACTCCAGCACCACGGCCAACGGCAACTCCGCATTCGGCGCACAGGCGTTGTTCGCGAACACGACCGGCTCAGGCAACGATGCCTTTGGCGCCAACACGTTGGGGCAGAACACCACCGGTGGCGGCAACTCCGCATTCGGCCAAGGGGCGCTGGCCGCGAACACGATCGGCTCATCGAATGACGCCTTCGGTGTCTATGCCTTGTGGTTCAATACTACCGGCAGTAACAACGCTGCCTTCGGTGCGAGCGCCCTGCTGTCCAACACCACAGGCGGGAACAACTCCGCCTTCGGAATCAGTGCGCTTTACAACAACAGCACCGGCGGCGGGAACTCCGCCCTTGGGTATTACGCACTCAATGCCAACACCACGGGCACTTGGAATTCAGCCTTCGGCGAATACGCTCTCCAAAGCAACACCCAAAACGGTGACAACTCTGCATTCGGGTACGGTGCTTTGGGCAACAACAACGACCCTAACGTCTCAAGCAACGCGACCTTTAACTCCGCCTTCGGTGAAGGCGCCCTCGGAGATAATACGACGGGCTGGGGCAACTCGGCGTTTGGCGCCGTTGCGCTCCTTAGCAACTCCACCGCTTACGGTAACTCGGGTTTGGGCTATGGAGCTCTCGAATGGTTCATCACAGGTAATGACAACTCGGCCTTCGGTTACGATGCGATGTCGGGCCTGACCCTCGCGTCGGTGGGCAACGACGACAACTCGGCGTTTGGCGCGACTGCCATGGAGTATGAGCTTACAGGGACAAACAACTCCGCGTTCGGCTTCGCGGCGCTGCAAGGCACTATTCCCACCGGCCTCACAGGCAACGACAACTCCGCCTTTGGGGTCAACGCGCTCCAGAACAACAACACAGGTACCTACAACTCCGCCTTCGGCTATAGTGCCCTCCAGAACAATAACAACGGTACGTCCGGGGGCAACGATGCCTTCGGCTACCAGGCACTTAAGGCCAACACCACGGGCTTCAGTAACGACGCCTTTGGCGGCGACGCACTTTATCAAAACACCACGGGTGTGCAGAACGATGCCTTCGGCGGCTGCGCGCTCTGCGCCCTTACGAGTGGAAGCAACAACATTGCGATTGGGGCCAATGCAGGCGACGCATTGTCCTCCGGCAGCTACAACATTTACATTGGAAACTCCGGGGAGAGCAGCGAAAGTGACGTAATTCGCCTCGGGACTTCGCAGACGGCAACCTATGTCGCCGGCATATACGATGAAACCAGCAGCAGCGGCGTTGAGGTCTTCGTAGACAGCTCCCAAAAATTGGGCACTTCCACCTCCTCGCGCCGTTTTAAGCACCAGATCACGGACATGGGTGCGGAGAGCGACCTGCTGATGAAGCTGCGTCCGGTGTCGTTTTATTACAAGCCGGAGATCGACAAGAACCAGACGCGCCAGTACGGATTGGTGGCCGAAGAGGTCGCAAAGATTGCCCCGCAACTGGTCCTATTCGATAAGGACGGGCAACCGGAAACCGTGCGCTATCACTTCGTCAACGCCATGCTGCTGAACGAGGTCCAAAAGCAGCGCCGCGCTCTCGAAGCTCAGCAGAGCACCATCGGGAATCAGCAGGACACTATCACGCGCCAGCAATCCGAGATTCAGGAAATGGCCGCCCGCCTGGACTTACTCAATAAGGCTCAGGGCGAACAGAAGAAGGTCGAGGATCGGCAGCAAATGGAGTGGGCCAGCCAGATGCGCAACGTGCTCAGCGAACTTCAGGAGTTGCGAGCACAGCTTCACACCGCCGGCAACACGCGGGTGGCAGCCTTGAACGGGAGAGTCCGCTCCCCGGGAAGTTACCCGGGCTGCGATACCACAACCGCCGGCACAATCCAACACCCCTAAGTACCTCACGCCCATTCGGCTTGACGGGGCTACCTGAACAGGCTAGTGTTCAGTGGCATGGATTGTGCGCATTACTTTGTGTAGCCAACTTAGTGAAGAACCCTGCCACAAAGTGCCCCAAAGCCTTCCAGCCGCCCGTAAGTGGTGCCATACGCGGGGTTTTGGCAGTACTGGGTCCGGTGCGATGACCGGTCACTTTTCCGTGTGGGCGTTTTTTACAAACGGAGGGATCGCTAACTTACAGAATCGGGACATGTTGTCATCCCCCTAGGCCATAAATAGCGGCATAGGTACCAGTACTTTTGTAATGGTACCCCCGGCCTCTTGTCACACCTACATAGGTGATTCAGGATTAGGAAAATTTCATGCGCGAGAAAGACTAGAGCGAAGCGAATGAAATCGAACTGCTCGATGAAGCATTTTCGAGCAAATGCTGAAATTAATTTGGACTCTGTTCTTTGCCCTGGTCGTTGAAACTTGTGCGCACCAGCAAGCGAAACCGGAGACCTGGAAAAAAAGGAGAACTATGAAAAAGCGATCAATACTACTTCTGCTGGGGCTGTTACTGATGACGGCCAGCGCTTCATTCGCGGTCAACGGAGCAGCAAATACCAACGTCTATTCACCCACCCTGACGGTGAGCGCCACCATTCAGGACGCGGTAAACCTTACCCTGAGCACCGGCACGACGGCCGGGATCAACCACTGCGCGGTTGCAGGCACGAACCCGACCTATACCATGAGCTTCGGAACGGTGGACGCTCTCGGTGTCAACGCCGGAAATTGCAACCTGTTTACGCCGACCACGCCCGGACAGACCGCGGCGGTCTACTACACGGACTACACCCTGACCCCGCAATGGGCGGGATTGACGGCCAGCACTTCCGCCTCGATTACCGCATGGGCCGCATCGCTTGAAACCGGCCTGGTCGTCCAGGTGCCGACCACCACGGACCAGAGCACCACGACGGGATTGACCGTCAGTTCGTGGCAAACGCTTGGTACCGCTATTGGCTCGGCGACCACGGTGGTTTCCGGCACAGCCCTTTCCGCGGCCGGCGCAGATGGTACGGCGATGACCCGTTTCCTGGCTTTGTCCGTTTCACCCACGGCAGCTCCGGGGGCAGGGCTCAGCACGACGGTTACTTACACGATGACCATCAAGTAAGCTGTGCTTCTGTGTGTGGTCATGAAGTAGCTGAATTTTTGTCCCACGTAATCTTCGACGGTGAAGTTGACGATATACCCCCTCGACCCCAGCCCAAGGGGGAGAGGGGGGAGCTGGGATTAATTCACTGTCGCGTCCCTGAAAGCCCGATTTCTGGACCCCGCTAGACTTTAATGAACCCTGGAAATCGAGAGGGGTGGCCCGCTCGCAAGGACGGGCTTCCGTTCGCCGGTCAGGAACTTGCGAACCGCCGGCGACGGCCGCTTAGGCCGACATTCCGATGAGTGCGCACGATTTAAATCTCGAAAGTAAGAGGAGGCGGGTTTCGGGAAGGGGAATTGGGAAGGCTTGTTCGCTTTTGAATCAGGGCTTCTTGATTTCCCTCTTCTCCGCTCTTTTGATGACGATCTATCCGGGTAAAGCCGCAGGCCAGACCTTCAGCCTGCTCCAGTCGCCGGGAGGAATCACCGGCACGCTGGTGGGCAGCGACTACGAGAATACTTTTGGAGATATGAATGCGCTGGGAGTGGGTACCCCGCAAACCGGGTTGACCGTAACTGCGCTCACCACGGGCGCAATTTACTTTAGTGAGTTCGAAGTGGAGTTTACGGGCCTGCCGGCCGGCCACGACGCCAAGCTGACCGCCTACGTGAGCACCAATTTCAATCATCCTCTGGCCCTGATGGTGGAGAACTGCCCGAGCACCGGAGCCTGCACCAGCTCGGCGGGATATTCCGCCATGTCGACCAGCGCGGCCGCGCCGAGCACGGTGGTAGCCTCCATGGGAAATACCACCACGACGGTGGGCATCGGAATTTATTTGCCTGATAACGACGGCGCCAGCGCCTTTAGCGGAGTGGACAGTGCGGCCGTGGTGACCTACACCATGACCGATCTGACCACCAACCACGTTGATGCCACGGCCACCTGGACTTTCAACCTGGCGCCTGCCAATACCGTGCAGGATGCGGTTTCGCTTGCTCTGGCCACCGCTCCGAGCGGACTGGCCGTGAGCGGGACCGCCTCCCCCTATACCCTGGCCTTCGGGGACGTCAATGGCCTGGGAGTGGGCGCGACGGTGCCCACGGTGGCAGCCGCCGGAGGAATCATTTACACCACGCCCTATTACCTCGAGCCGGAATTTTCGGATTTCACTTCCACGGTCGCGGATCTGGAGGTGTATGTCAGCACGAACTTCGCCCATCCGACCCTGCTGCAACTGGACGATTCCGCGGCCGCGGCGGGACCTTACAACGCAATTTCAACCACGGTGGGAACGCAAACTGTCATGACCACCACCGCCGCCGACCGAAGCACGATCACGCGATATCTGGGACTGTTCGTTTCACTGGACAATACGGCGACTCCCTTTTTGGGGAGCGACAGCGCAACTCTGACTTATACGATTACGGTGCCCTAAATGATGCACCGCATTCCGGTCCCGACAAAATGCCTGCTGGTGCTCGCCTTCCTCTGGCCTGCTGCCGCCGCGGCGCAGTCCGTGGGCATTGCGCCCGCCCAGGTGGTGCAAAGTTTCAAGCCGGGTGTGGCTTTTGAGATTGACCTGGCCACCGTCAACCGGGGCGATGCGCCGGTGGAGATGAGCGTGCAGATCACCGACCTTTGGTACAACGAGAAGAATGAAAAGGTTTTCTCGACTGCGGGAACTTCCCCGCGGTCGGCGGCCAACTGGATTCAGTTTGTCCCCGAGCATTTTGAAATTCCCGCTCACGGCACGCAGAAAATGCGAGCCATCGTGACTCCCCCGCCCGACGCCAGCGGCGGCTATTACGCCGTCTTGTTCGTGCAGTCCAAGCCGGTGCTCACCCAACAGCTTACCCCGGATGGTAAGACGGTTTTTGCCAATGTGCGGGTCGGATGCCTGGTGCTGCTCACCGCGGAAGGCACGGCGGCTTACAAAATCGATCTCGAAAATCTGAAATTGACTCCGCCCGCCGGAAACCAGGGGCTGAAACTTACTTTTGACATCACCAACAGCGGAAATACGCACGTCTTTCCGCAGGGCCACCTGGCGGTGCTCGACTCGAACCGCAAGCTGGTGGCCAAGGCGGAAAGCGAGATGCTGCGGACTCTGCCCGGACAGAAGAATCCCTTCCAGATTTACTGGACCGGAAATCTTCCACCCGGCAATTACACCGGAATTCTCACCGTGACCTACGGGGAGCAGAGTGTGGAGACGCGAGCGATGCCTTTTACGGTGGCGGGACAGTAATTCTGTAGCGGCGCTCTATGAGCGCCGCTACAACCCCACAAATTCATGAAGGTGTACGGAAACATCACGAGAGGGTTGGTTGGGGTCATGGCGGCGCTCCTGCTATGCGCCGGCGGAGCGCGCGGCCAGGACGTCGCCTTGCCCTCACTGGTGGAAGTCTACTGGCAGTCCTCCAAAAGCATCGCGGCGCCCAACCTCGTCAACCCGATTGTTCTTGACCCGGCCGTTCTGCGCGTCGACGCGAGCAACGATACGCTGACTTTCTACGGGTTGGAGCGCGGCGAAACCATCGTGGTGGGTTATATCAAGGACAAGCCCGTCAGCATTCGCGTGCGCGTCATCGCCAAGCCGGTGGTGGAGATTTCGCCCTCGATGCGCCAGCGCCAGGATGAAATGGGGCAGGGTTCCGTCAGCTCCAATGTGCTGGCGTCGAGCAACAATGGAAGCACCGCAGTGGGCTTACTCGACAGCGTCTCCTGGTCGCAACTGGCCGGCCTGCACGGACGGCTGGATTTTGCCAGCCAGATGGAAGAGGACGCCTATCTCGGGGGCCACGACTTCAACCTGCGCACCGCCACCCTGATGTACGCCGACCCCACCAGGCTCATGCAGGCCGGCGACTTCAGCACCAATCTCATCGGCAGCGGGTCGCAGGGGTTTGTGAACTCCTACTCGTTTATCGACACCACGATCCTGCGCGGAGGCAACTTCAGCCTGAAGCGCGGCGAAAATGAATACGATGTCTATGCCGGAACGACCGTGCCGTTCTTCTATCTCACCCTGGGCGCCACACGCGATGTAGCCGCCTTCTCATTCCACCGGCAGCAAACCAAAAAGCTCAGCCTGTTCACCACCTCCACCTTTGTCAACGCCCCCATCAATATCTATGGGGTGGGCTCCGGGCGCCGCGATAATTACATGCAGACCGGCGGATTCTCCTATACGCCCGATCGGCACTGGACCTTGCGCGGAGCGGGGGGAGTGAGCAATCACGGCGGCATGGTGCGCGGCGAAATGGCTTATCAGGGCGCTTCTACGACGTTTTACGCGGCCGGCATCATGTCCTCGCAATTGTTTCCCATCAACCAATTGGGATCGCTCGTGACCAGCACCGATTCCGTGAAGGCTGGCTGGCTTTATCGGAACAAGCCCTGGCTGACCGAGTCCGTGAATTACCAGCACATCGTGACGGAGAGCATTCCGGGAATCACCATCGCCGGCAGTTCGGATTACCTCAGTCCCAACGTCTATATGGAACTGGGGCGTAAGCAGGACCTGACCGTTGAATACGATTACAGTCACAACGTGGGGGGATTCGCCGTCGACCCGACCACCGGCAACCGCGTGGACACCTTCTGGCATTACCAGGTTTTTCCTAAAATCTCCAATACGGCGCAGCTTACCGTGGGATCTTTCCAGGACCCGCTGCAGATCGATTCGGAAGACCAGTTCACTTTTCGCGATTCGGTCTACTTCCCGGTGAAAGGGGGCTCGCTCTCGGTGGGATTTGAGCAGAACAAAACCAATCCCTCGCTGGTGGATAAGCTCGAGTCGGAGTTGAGCCTTTTAAGCCCGGCCCTGCAATCCCTTTTTTTGGCGGATCCTGTCGCCTTTGTGAATTCCTCCGAGCTGCCTCCGGAAATCCGCGCGCTGCTGAATGCCCAGGTGCCCATCGGAACTTCCCTTTCCGTGGCGGGCCAGTTCCACATGTGGCACGGACTCGAGTTTTCCCCCGGCGCCTCCCTGATTCGGAACACCGACGGAAGTTCCCAGGCGTGGACGCCGTACTTTAATTACGGCCTGCGCGATCAGTTGACGCCCACCCTGGAATTGACCTCTTCGCTCAGCAACGTGTGGGTTCTGGCAAATTATCAGGGCTCGGTCGAACGCTCCATGGTGTTTTCGGTGGGCATCACCAAGAATTTCCGGGCCGCGCCCAGCTTTTTCCGCTCGACGCTCCATCACGGGTGCACCATCGAAGGTCGGGTGTTTCGCGATAACAACGTGAATGGGGTTTTGAATCCCGGCGAGCGCGGTTTTGACAACATCCGGGTGGAACTCGAAAACGGGGAATCCACGGTGACCGATGAACTGGGCCGTTATAAATTCGAAAACGTCAGCGTGGGCCAGCACCACATTTCGCTCCGCCTCGCACAGTTTCCCTACCCTGTGCGCATGACGACTCCCAGCGATGCCGATGTGGACCTGATCCGCTCCAGAATGGCGGTGGTGAATTTTGGCGTGGTGGATTTCTCGCGGCTGGTGGGCTCGGTGTTCAACGATTTGCGCCTGGAAGGAAAACGCCAACCCGATTCCAAGGGCATGCCGGAAGTTCGGTTGGTGCTGGATGATGGCCGCCAAAAACGCACCATCGTGACGGATAATGGTGATTTCGAATTGGTGGATCTGCCGCCCGGCAATTACACGCTGAGCGTGGATCCCACGACACTGCCCGCCAATTACGTCCTGTCGAGTGAATCATTCCCAATTCACATTACCCCCGTCTCCACGTTGATTCAGAACGTCCCCGTGCGCGCCCTGCGCTCCATTGCCGGCCATGTTTACCTCAAAACGCCCAAGGACAATCCCGCTGCCGCAGCTCCCGGCGCCGTCGTGCCGCAAGGAAGCGGGCCGTGGCCCGGAAGCGACTACGCGCTGGTGCCCATGCCGGGAATCCACCTTCGCGCCGGCAACAGCACGGCCGTCTCCGATGAACAGGGCAACTTCCTGCTGCGCGACTTGCCCGCCGGTGACTTGACGATCGAGGTGGTCCCGGTAAAAGCCATGCCCGAGGGAATGCAAGCCCCCAGTGGAAAGGTTCATTTGCCCGCGGAACCCCTTCAGGTGCAGGGCGCTACCATCATCATCGGAA
>JASHTO010000467.1 GCA_030040515.1 Terriglobia bacterium | reverse complement strand
CCCATTCTGGACCGCCCCTGCGCCGACTTCCTCAATGGGGCAATGGCTCAACAGAAAAAATCAAATTCAGTCTCGCAGCGCCAGCGACGGAGAAATTTTGAGCGCACGGCCGAGCGGGAGAGCGCTTCCTGCCAGCGTTACCACCAGCGCCGCAGGGAGACACACGGGCAGAATCACCCAGTGCAAGCTCACCGCGGAGCCGAACACCGCCCATGCCAGGCGCCACGCCAGCAGAGTTCCCAGGAAATACCCCGCGACGCCACCCAAGGCGCCGATGGCGGAGGCTTCCAGCAGAAAAACCGCGGCCACGTGCGCATCCGTGGCGCCGAGAGCCTTGAACAAGCCGATCTCCGCCCGCCGCTCGAGCACCGTGGCCAGCATCATCGACGCGACCGCCAGCGCCGCCGCCACCAGCGCCGCCGCCACCAGCAGCGCCATCAGGACGCCCACGCGATTCACAATGCGTCCCTCGGACTCCGCCACGCGATAAACCGGCTGCGCCTGCGCTTCCGGAACGGCTTTCTGAATTTGATAGGCAATCGAGGTCGCGTAGGGCGTGCAATACCAGCGGTCGAAATCGGCGGGCGAAAGGCGCGAAACGTCGGTGCGGGCAAAATCATCCTCAGGTTTGGTGAGCGCGCTGATCTCGATGCGCCGCACCTTGCCCGCGAGCCCCGCCCAGCGCTGCACGGCCGCCAGCGGCGCGATCGCCTGATCGTCTTCCGGTCCGCCCGTTTCCAAAATTCCGCGGACGACGAATTCCGCCGGATTTGCAGGCGAATGGGAAGAGCTGTCTGCGGCGGCGACAAAGGTCAGGGTTTGTCCAGTGTGCAGATTCAGCCTTTCGGCGACGCGTCGGCCCACCAGCATACCCTTAGCGGCATTGTCCGCGGGCCACGTGCCCGAAATTTTCCATGTGGGGTGCAGAGGTTTGAGTCCGGTGGCGAAGAATTCCGATTTATCGTCAATCACCACTTTATCAAACCAGCTTCCCGTAACCACCACGGGCTGGCCCTCGACCGTGGCGGGGACATCGAGAAACGGCGCAAACGCCACAATATTGTTCCGCCAAAAAATTCTCTTCAGGCTGGCGAGCGAGGATTCGGGCAGAAACGCGCCGGCGCCGGCCGGGCGGTAATCCACCCCGCCCACCGCCACAGGAAGTCCATCCGCCGCGGGCGTAACGGAAATGTTTGCTCCGAAGCTGCGCAGTTCGCGGTTTACCTGGTCGCCCACGTCGAGCGTGAGCGTGGCCACAGCCGCAGTGACCGCGATGCCCAGGGTGACGGCGAAAACGCTCAGCGCCTTGCGGCGCCTCCGGCGGGCGAGTGATTCCCAGACAATGCGAAAAATCATGCGAGGCTCAATGGCCGGTCCTGGCGAAAAAATTGGCGGCATCGGCCAGCGCCGTGGCGGGAATGCGCAGCGAATCGCCTTCCACGCGGTAGTCGATGTGAATGGGATTGCATCCGCCCGCCACGCCGATGGTGGGAACGTAGATTTCCGCACCACAGTTGCGGCAAATCACATTGTTGCCGTCCTGATAGTAACCCATGGCGCCGCAAATCGCGCAGGCATCGAGCCCGGCGCGCACCGTGCCTGTGGAATCCAAAATGGCAATCACCCGAACCTCCACGCCACCCACGTTGACTTCAAAATGGTGCAGGTTGTGGTCCGTCAGCAGGCGGGTGGGAATCTGGGCCTCCCCGTTTTGAATGCTGATGGGGATGGGAGGAGAGATCATTCTCGCCGTGCGCGAATAGATAAACTGCGCGGAAAACAAGACCATCACCAGCAGGCTTGCGGCCGTGGCCGTGAGCTTCCAAAAGCGGTCGCGGTGCTGGTCCGCCAAAAGTTTGCGGCGCTCGGGCGCGGACAACTGGCTTGCTTGTGCCGCTGGATCAGCCACGCGAATGCGCTGCGCGACGATCAAGAACAAGACCAGCGCCACGATCAGGATAAAGAAGAAAGTGTCATTGTTGACGATGGGGCCGACGAGCGCCATCTCCCTTCGACTGGAAGGCAGCACCTGCGCTTCCGAAAGCTCATGCACGCCGGAAACAAAAAGCTGCGCCGCCACGACAAACAGAACCATGGTGGTGACGGTGAAGAATTTCCGCAAATCCACCTTGAAACTGCCCTTGAAGAAAGCCACGCCCAGCGCTACTGCAAGGGCCAGGCCCAAAACGCCGCCGATGAAATTCCAAAGCTCCGTGGTTTGAAGTGAAACCACGGCGAGGGCCAGCACGGTTTCTGCTCCCTCGCGGAAAACCATGAGGAACACGAAAAGAAAAAGTCCGAGTCCGGCGCGGCGGCTGGTTGAAGCAGAAATTTCCTTGAGCTTCAATTCGATTTCACCCTTCAGGCGCTTGCCGGTCCTCCACATCCAATAGACCATGGTGGCCACGAACACCGCGCCCACCACCATCAGCCAGCCCTCGTAAGCGTCATCGACAATTTGGAAGCGATCGACCAGATAAGCGCCGCCAAGGCTCGCGGCAACCGCCGCGGCCAGCCCCCACCACACGTAGCGCTTCCACGCCAACCGCCCGGTTTTCTTCAGGTAGCCCAGAACGATGCCGACAATCAGCGAGGCTTCCACGCCTTCCCGAAGCGTGATGACCAAAGATTGCAACATAATGCGATTAGAGCCTCTGCACCTAAATTAAGCAACGACTTACATCTTCAAGATTAGGAAGATTTGCTGGGGTTGTCAATTTCGGGAGGAGCACTGGAGAGGTGTTGCCGGGCATCTGCAACGCAAAGCGATTTACAACCAAAAAGCGAAGCTCATCAGATTTTCAGTTCGGCTTGACGGGCGGTCCCAAGGCGGAAACGGCCGGAGCCGGCGTCAAGAAGTGGAAGGTCCGGATGACTTTGTTGAAGATGGCTTCTTGAAACTGGAAGGTTTCCGCGGAGGTGAGGCCGATAATTCCAAACACCATGTTGCCGTGGATGACGTGGACGGCCACGCCGTGCCACTCGGCACCGTCGAGGACACCGGTAAAAGTGCGGCGCGTGGCCGTTTGGCCGTCGCACTGGAAGGACTCTTCTGAAACGCGCTGATAATCCTGGTAGGTCTGGCGCAGCCGGGCTTCCACCTGGTCGCTTGAGAGCTTGGGCGCGCCGCTCCACACCTGGCGATCGACGATCAGCAGCGTCTGCTCATCGTCCGCACCCATCGCCATGATTCCCGAGCCGGTTTCGTTCGGCACGCCTTCGTAAATTTTCCAGTCGGGCGGCTTAAACATTGAGAAATGGAATGTATCGCTGAAATACGTGTTGCCATCGACGTGTTCTTCCAAGTGCTCGGGCAGGGGAACGTCCACCGGATGGCTGGGCGGAGGAAGCGGAGGCGCCGCGGGCATGGAGTGAGCAACCGGAGCCGGAGTGAGCGGCGCTTGAGGCTCGGAAACCGCTGGTGCAGATGCAGTGGAGGATTCCGAAGTCGCAGGCGGTGCGGGATGAATGTTCGCCGCCGGTGATGGCGCAGGCGTCACCACTTGCGCCGCTGGTACAGCGGCGGGTTTTGGTTTCTCCACCTCGTGCTTGAGAGCTTCAGGAGCGGGCTTTGCTGCTTCCGCGGCAGGTTTGGGAGCTTCCGGTTTCGGAGATTCGCCGGCCTGGGCATCGTCAGGTTTGCTGATCTGAATCGAAACCACCTTGTCTTTGCGCACCAGCGCAATTCCGAATTCAGTTTCGACGCGGAACATGGCATTCTCGTACCCAATAATGGTTCCTACGATCTTCTGGCCGTTTCTGAGCAGGAGTTCATCCGCGCGCCCGGGTGGGCACGCACCCAGAAGGGCGCCCGCGAGCCACAACCCGGTGATGACGCGCGCGGGTTTCATGACATTTCCCCTAATACTTGCGCAACACGCCCACGACGCGGCCTTGAATCTTGACGTCGCGAGCGGGTACGAGAATTGGATCCATCTGGGCATTGGCGGGTTGCAGCCGCACCTTGCCGTTGGGTTCGCGGAAAAACCGCTTGAGCGTGGCGTCGGTTCCCTCGATCAGCGCCACGACGATGTCCCCGTTGTCAGCGGTCTGCACGCCCTCCACCAGAATATAGTCGCCGTTACAAATGTGATCGTCAATCATGGAATCACCCTTGACGCGCAGCACAAACAGGCTGCCGCGGCCCTGGGTGAAATCGCCGAAGGAAAAAGTCTCCGCATGAGGAATCGCTTCCACGGGCTGCCCGGCGGCGATGCGGCCGAGCAGAGGGAACTCCATATTACCCAACACCTGCGAAGGAGTGAGCGCAGTGTGAGCGCTCGCGGCATGAGCATCATGGCCTTCTGCCGCGGGCTTGCGTCTTCCGAACGGCCGCACCGCAGTCTTGGCGAACGGTACCGAAGCGGGAATGGCCACCACTTCCACTGAGCGGCTTTGATTGTAGGCGCGCCGGATGAAGCCCTTCTTCTCAAGCGTCTGCATATGCTTGTGGACGGTGGCGAGCGACGAGAGATCGAGCCCCGAGCCGATTTCCTCGAAGCTCGGCGAGTAACCGTGGCGGTTGATGAAAGCAACAAGGAAATCGAAGACCTGTTTTTGCCGGCGCGTTAGTGCCATGAAAATTCCTCCGCTTGGGACCGCAAACAATGTGGATATTCCAAAACTCCCCCAACCTGAACGGGCTAACCCGAAGTGCCGCAAAGCCTCCTTTAGCGGGCACAGACCCATTTTAGGCGAACAAAAGGCGAACAAGCAAGCAAAATGATAGCCTCTCAGTTTGAAATTCTGTAGCGGTGGTCTATTGACCGTCGCAGGGGCTTGCTCCGTCAGATGACGGACAAGTCCGTAAATGCGACGCTCATAGAGCGCCGCTACAGCGATGGGCGGCTGGTTACGATGTGACGAGCCGGCTCCAAAATTCAAACTGAGACACTACCAGGACCTTCCACCCGGCGGGACGTGTACCTTGCGCCTACGCTTCCCGCCAATGGCAACGTCATGGATCAGCTTACGGTGCAAGCAAATTCGATGCCGGCTTCGGGGCCTCCCCTTTGCGAGGCTGGGCGAACTCGCTGCAAAACTCGCCCATCAAAGGGCAGCGGTACTTGACCGAGAAGGTGAAGGCCGCCGACCGACGGGCGGTCTGCGCTATGGCCTTCGGCCCACCTGGCTCAGATCGATTGGGGCAAAGCTGATTTTTGCGGCGGGGGAGTTGGGCTTCAGGGTGAAGTCGCCGTGGGTGGGGTCAACGAAGAGCGGATCGGCGACGATGGAGTGCGCGTCCTGCCCGCGCTTTTGCCATTCTTCCAGGGTGTCTTTGCCGAACAGAACGGGCGGGTTGGCCGGAATGGTGTCATGGCCGGTGAGATTTGCCGGGGCGGGCACTCGCCAGTAGAGATTGTTGTCCATGCGGAACTGATCGTCGTCCCAATGGCCTTGGAGGAGCTTGCCCTCCGTCCAATAAATAATGTTGTGCTCGAAGGTGAAGCTGAGGTGTGTCTCCCTGCGGGTGCGCTGAAGTTGGGCGGTCTGGCCAAGCGCGAAGATATTATTGCGCACCAGGTTTCCCAGGCCGTAGTGCTGGTGAAAGCCGCCGTCTTCGGTTTGATAGACGAGGTTGTTCTCAACCGTGATGTGGCTGCTTCCCTCATCGAGATAAATTCCCCAGCCGCCGTAGGCGTAGCGCGTGACGTCGTGGCAAATATTGTTGTTTTCGACGGTGCCGGGCTGGACGCCGAGGGAATAAATGCAGCCCATGTCACTCAGCAGGCCGCGGCCGATGTTGTAGAGATTGTTGAACTCAATCCGATTGTCGTGCGCGGCGGTGGGGCCGTAGCCCCACGTCCAGCCGAGCGAAATGGCGGTATAAAAAGTATCGGCAATTTCGTTGTGCGCCACGGTGTTGTTGTTGCTCTGGCCAATCCAGACTCCCACGGCGGCGGGGAAAACGATTCCGATGTCGTGAATGTAATTATCGGCCACCCGCGTGTCGCTCGTGGCGAATTCGGGCTTCTCCGGCAGGAACCATCCGCCCACCTTCACGCCTCCGGCGCCGAGGTCGGTCATTGCGTTTCCCGTTACCTGATTAGAATGCGAGCCCTTCCAGATGTGCACGGCGTATTGGCCGAGGTGCGTGAAGGTGTTCTGCTCAATGCGGCAAGCGCGCGCGCGGCGCAGGTCGACCGCGGCGTCCAAATCGTAGGCGGCTTGCGTATCCACGTAACCGTTCGGAGGCAGCGACCAATCGGTGTAGGCAAAAGTCAATCCGCGCAGCACGATGTCATGCACGTAATCGTCGGAGCGCTCCGTGCCGTCCATGCGGATGAGCTGCGTGAGGACAGGGGCAATGAATTGCTCGCGCGTCACGTCCTCGCCGGGCAGTGAGAGATAAGTAAGTCTCCCGCTCCGCCGGTTGAGATACCACTCGCCGGGAGCGTCCAGCGCGTCGGGGGCATTCTCAACCCAGTAGCGCGCGTCCTTGTCGTCGCCCCAGTTCTGGCGGGCCGCGCTGAGCGTAGTAGTGTTGGTCGCAGTATCGACGCCGCGAATGAACATGCGAAACTCCGCCCACTTCTCAAGGCCGATCAATTCCACGTCACCCAACGCGGCCCAGTCAGGATGAATATCGCCCGCATGAAATTTGAAGTGCGTGGGATTACCCGCCTCAAAGATTCCGTCAGCATGATAGAAGCCCTCGTGGGGCAACCGCGCGCGCTGGCGGCGCTGGCCGTCCACAAAAAGTTGGTGAAAATACCATTGGCCTTCCTTCACGCCGGGAATCTGGGATCTATAGGGCAGAACAGCGCTCGGCCCGCGCTCTGCTCCCGCGATTTTCCACCCGCTAATCACCCGCCCGCCGCTCACGATCGGTTTCTCCCCCCGATAGGCGGCGTAGGTGATGGGGCAATCCGGCTCGCCGGAATCTTCGGGCAGGAAAACCAAAGTGGCCGCAAGCGTGTAAACTCCTCCACGCAGATAAACCGTGACCGGCTTGCGCAGGGGCTTGCCCGCCTTCAGGGTGCGAATGGCGTCGCGCGCGCGGGCGAGCGTGGCCAACGGACCGTCGGTGCCAGCGCGATTGGGTTCCGCGAGTTTTCCCGACCAGGCGTCGTTGCCGCTCGGTGAGACGAAGAAAACCGTTCCCTTCGGGCGCGGCACTTTGGAACTTGGCGCTGCTTCGAGCACAGGCAGAGGAGCAAATCGCGGGACTGGCGTGAGGAAAATCAGAATGGCGGTGATAAGGATTGCGAGGAACGCGGAATTCCGTTTCGGCTTGGGGTCTGCTGGCATGGCACCGGGGTTTCGAGCGCTGCCATTATACATTCGACGTTAGGCGCACCACGGCACGGGCATCCTGCCCGTGAACGGTCACGACCAATTTGGGTGTGCCTGCCCGCGCACGGTCCAAAGGTAGCTGGCAAAGGCCACCGTGTAGCAAGCAAAGCCTGTCCAAAATGCCGCGGCCTCTCCCGACCCCAGGACAATCAAAAAAGCAAGCAGGGAGGCCAACACGGAAGTGGCTCCGTTCAATCCCCACAGCCACGGGGTGAGCGGGTCGAAGCGCTCGGAGGCGGCCTTCATACCCAGGGGAAAAGCCATCCCCATGAAAAACCCAATAGGAAAGAGGAGGGCGGCGGCCACGGCAATTCGCGTGGGAGTGGCGGCCGGCGTGAACGCCGCGAGTGCGCGGGGGGCCAGCAATCCGAAGAGGGCAAGCACCGCAAGCAGCGCCAGCAAGCGGGTGATGGGCCAGAGTTTCGAACGGGTGTGCTGGACGGACCCCGTCGAATAGCTGCCCAAGCCGCTCGAAAGCAACAGCGTAAACAACACCGTGGAGAGCGAATAGGTCGGATGGCCCAGGAAGATCATGAGCCTCTGCAATTGCGACACCTCAACCAGCATAAAACCCAGCCCCAGAGCGGCAAAGAAGAAAAACATGGGTAAGGACCCCGGCGTCCGGGCTTTGGGGCCCATGAGAAGCCAGGGAATCACAAAGCAAAGGACCGTCAGCAGCATGATGGCGACAGACACGGCACCGAGCGTGCCCTCGAGCGCCGTGTGGCGAATCCCGGACGCACCCCTTCCAAGCATGTTCAGAAAAATGTCGCGAACCCGAAAATCGCAGAGGAAAAAGGGGCTGTCATCGGTGGGAGCCGCAATTCGCCCCGGCGATGTTTTCACGAATTCCTGCAAGCCCTCCACAGTGGCCATGCGGGCGAAGACGGGGTCGGCAGCTTCCGTGGGACTCAGCAGGATTTTGAATCGCATCTGGTGGGTCAGCGTCTTGAGCAGTTCAAGATCGGCGGGTGAAAAAGCCTCCCTGCCGACCAGAATGGTGGATATCCCTCCGGGCCCATTCGGATCCGGTTGAACATAATAAGTTCGCTTGATCAGGATGATGTGGTCGCGGGTGTCCTTGACGCCCATTTGGGTCAAGGCCGTCGTCGCCAGCGAGACCAAGCGGTAGGTTTCCGCCGGGTATTGGTTGTCGTACCAGCGAGAGAAGGTCAAGAGCCCGCGGGGGGTCAGATGACTCAGGAACGTTCGCCAGGCCTCGCTGGTATAAATGGAATTTTCCGACAGCGCGAAGGCGCCTGCCACCGTGGCCGCCCAGGTGTCCACCAGGGAAGCTTCGATAATGTCCGCCTTTTCCGGCATGCGGGCAATATAACTTCGCGCTTCATCGTTGACGAACCTGACACGCGGATCGCCATCCAGATGTCCCGTGAAGTCTCCGAAGATGTGATTCAAAGCCAGGAGAATACTTTGATTCATTTCGATCGCGGTCACGGATTTCTGGCCGAAAGCCAGGGCGGAGAGTACGTCTCTTCCCCCTCCGGCGCCAATCACCACGACCTTGGAATCGGGCCGGAAATAATGCGCGAAATTGGTAATGTCATACTTCAGGTAATCCAGGTTCTGAATGTTGCCGTCGTAATGCGTCATCACCGTGAGTGCGCCGGCATCAATGTACACGGAAAGCTGCGGGATCAGTCCATGAAGATGGTAGGCGGGACTCAGTCCCCAGGCGAAGGGAGGTTCGGAGAGGTCCAGGTTGCCGGAAATCACCACACGGGAAAAGGAGTTCCACCTCTCGAAAATCGCGGGCTCGGTCAAATCGCCATACATCCACTTCAGCTCCAGCAGGGATTTCGACCGGGTCGCCAGGAAAGCGTTGCCGGCGCCGAATCCCGCAATCAGGACGGTGCAAAGAATCGAGCGATGGCGCAGCCAGGAGTTAGAGTGGGCGGAGGCGAACAGGACCGCGCCCAACCCTGCCAGCGCCCCGGACAAAACTACGGCGGAGGGGGCGTCAATGAAACGCAGGGCGTAGACCACCAGAAGGCATCCGGCCGCGGCGCCCCCCAAATCGGCGGCATACAACTGGCTCACCTGGCGGGGGAATCTGGTTAAAGCCAGGCAAACCGCAATTCCGCTGAAGATAAAAGGAACGGAAATGACGCCGAGGATCGTCAGCAGGCCCAGAACGCTGATGGAAGTCACATAAAAGACCGGCGGAATCGCCAGGTACACCAAAAAGCTGAGGACGGTCGTCACCGCAAATCCCAACGCGGCGGCGGCGAGATGCTTTTCCACTTCGCCGGGCTGGAGGAACTGCGGGGCCAGGTAAGCCACCCATCCGCCGAGCACCAATCCGAAAAGCGCCACGCACGACGCTGCGTAGGCGAGGTGAAGCAAGAGGAAAAGCACCGCGCCCACCAACGTCACCGCAGCCAATATCCACGCGCCTGTGCGGAGGCGCTTCCCCACTTCCTCCTCCGTCAGGCCGCGTGGGGCCAGGTAAACCAGCAGGCCGCCCGCCGTCAGTCCGAACATCGTCACTGAAAGCGCCAGAAATACAAAATGGTGCCACATCGTCACGCTGAATATGCGGGTCAGGAGAATCTCCTGCATCAATGTGGCCAGCGTGACCAGGAACAGGCCTGCATACGTTTGTGCTCGAGCCGTGTTCTCGACCTCCAAATATTCCTCCTGTAGAAACAAGGACATGACTATAACATTTTATTACGAGCTATTTGCCTCCGGTGACCTCCTTAGGTGCTGTCCTGGTTTAGGGAACAATTTATTTGACTCATCCCCGGACTACTTTGTTTGCGGCGATGGCTCCGACAGGGGCCGACGATGAATAGCCGTGAACCTGCGGATTCCGGTGGCGAAGAATCACTGAAGGGGTTGACCGTGCGCGCCAAGTCGGCCCCTTCAGAGCCGGTCCGTGCCTTTTGCCTTGGCTTCCGTAGGTTTCACCTACGGCGATTCATGGACTCCCGCTTCGCGGGAGTGGCCGCCGAAAAGCCACGTAACCAAAACCCGCCAAGCTCGGAACTTCATGAACTTGAGCCTTGCAGGGCTGGTGGAGTAACATTCGGTCAGCGAAAGCGGGAGTGTTGCCCGCAGTGACATTGCGCGCCGGCCGGGAGGCCGTTTTCCATGAAACGTTGGCTGTGGGTCATCGCACTGTTGCTCCCCGCGGTGCCGTTTGCCCAGAGCCGGAAGCTTCAGGGTTACATCATGAACCCCAGCGCGTTCGGGAAAATCCGCTCGTTCTGTGTGGACACGCACAACCTGCCGCCCGACCAAGTGGAGGTGATTGACCATTTTGTCTCCGTGGAGAGCAAGCCCAAGGGATTGCTGACGCGTCTGCCCTGGCGGCACCTCGCAAGTTGCCAGCAGGCGGGCGTGGACGCGCTGTTGCGGCTGGAGTTTCCCGAGGACTCGCCTTTCTCTCTCCAACCGCGCAATGACGTGAAGGGCGTTCTGCTGGTCTTCCAGCCCGGCCGGCCCACTCCCATTTACGAAACTCCGGCGGTCACCGTCGCCGGGCGGCCCCGGCACAGCGACGACGACCCGTTCGATGTGAAGACCGTCGCGGGCCTGCTGGAATATTCCGCGGCTGACTCGGCGGTTCGAATGCTCATTCACGATTGGCGGGACCGGTGAGGAATCGATACAGAAGTTTGCTGGTTTTCGCCATCGCGAGCCTGGCGTTCGCAGCGACGACAGCGTGCTTCGCGCAAACTCCCGAGGAAATTGCCGCCGCCCATCGCTGGGTGAGTGCGAAATTTCTGGACGAGGCGGCGCCGAATCCTCCGCAAAGTTATCTGCTGGTTTACACGCAGTCCGGCGGCGTGACGAAGAACGGCGTGCAGGGCCACCCTTTCCGCATCGTGGACCGCGAGTATACGCGCGGGCTGCACTTTCCGTCCGACGGCAAGGTGCGCGTGGAGCTGGCTTCGCCGGTGAAGAACTTTGAAGCTGTCGTGGGAGTGGACAGCAACGACATCGGATATTACTCGAACGTGGGACGCGGTGCGGTGGTGGCGTCGGTGGAAGCCGGCGGCCAGACTCGCTTCCGCAGTGAAGTGCTGCACGAGGGCATGGCGGGCGTTCCCGTGAAAGTCGACCTCGGAAACGCCAGGGAATTCGATTTGAAAATCGCAGATGGCGGGGGAGGCGTGGTCTTCGGCAATCATTTCGACCAGGCCGACTGGGCAGACGCGCGCGTAACTCTCACTGATGGCAGCACCGTCTGGCTCGGCGACCTTCCCACCGGGCCGCTGCGCGCTCCGCTGACCACTGATGTCCCTTTTTCGTTTCGATACGGCAACCGGCCATCAACCGAGCTATTGAAATTGTGGGAACTCGACCGCAAGTCGCAACGCCTGGATGAAAATCGCACCGAGCACACGCTGACCTACACCGATCCGCGCAGCGGCCTGGAGGTGCGCGCCGTCGCCGTCGAGTACAACGATTTTCCCGTGGTCGAGTGGACGCTCTATTTCAAGAATACCGGCAGCAACCCCACGCCGATTCTCGAAAACATTCAGGCGCTCGACACGCGCTTCGAGCGCGACGAGGATGGCGAATTCATTCTGCATCACAGCAAGGGCTCGCAGGCCAGCCCCACGGATTTTGAGCCGTTCACCGACCGCCTGGAGCGCAAATCGGAAAAGCGTTTCAGCGCCGCAGGCGGGCGTCCTACCAACACCGATATGTGTTATTTCAACGTCGCGCTGCCGGGCGAAGGCACGATTATCGCGCTGGGATGGCCGGGGCAGTGGGCGGCGCAATTCACCCGCGACGAAGGCACGGGGCTGCGAGTGCAGGCGGGGCAAGAGCTGACGCACTTCAAACTTCTGCCCGGCGAGGAAGTGCGCAGCCCGCTGGTGGCCCTGCTCTTCTGGCGCGGCGATTGGATTGACGGGCAGAACGTCTGGCGGCGCTGGATGACCGCGCACAATCTGCCGCGCCCCGGCGGGCAGTTGCCCGCCCCGCTACTTTCGACGGGGACCAACGGCTACATCATCGAGATGCAGGGCGCGAACGAGCAGAACGAGCTCGACTTCATGCGACAGTATTTCGCTCTTGGGTGGAAATTCGGCTACTGGTGGATGGACGCCGGCTGGTATCCCTTCAAGGGCGGCTGGTGGAACACCGGGACGTGGGACCCCGACCCGGCGCGCTTCCCGCACGGCTTCTGGCCCATCTCCGACCTGGCGCACGCGCACGGAGCGAAGACCATTGTGTGGTTTGAGCCGGAGCGCGTAACGAAGGGCTCGTGGCTCTGGGAAAACCATCCCGAGTGGCTGCTGGGCAAGGGCGATGGCAACCGGCTGCTCTATCTCGGCAACCCCGACGCGCGCCAGTGGCTGACCGACCACATCGACCACTTGCTGACGGAGCAGGGAATTGACCTCTATCGGCAGGATTTCAACTTCGATCCGCTCGACCTCTGGCGCGCCAACGATGCTCCGGACCGCCAGGGGATTACGGAAATCCGCCACGTCACCGGATATTTGGACTATTGGGACGAATTGCGGCAGCGGCATCCCGGCATGCTGATTGACACCTGCGCGAGCGGCGGCCGCCGCGACGATTTGGAAACCCTGCGCCGCGCCGTGCCCCTGTGGCGAAGCGATTATGGTTATGACGATCCGCCGGCGATGCAGGACCTTACCTACGGGCTGGCGCTTTGGGTGCCGTTTTTCGGAACCGGCATCCGCACATCAAGCCTTTATTCGTTTCGCAGCACGCTGGCGCTGGCGGTGGCCATGGGAGCCGACCCGCGCAGCAAAAACGTGGACTTTCCCGCCCTTGAGCGGCTGGCCGCGCAGTGGCGCGAGGTCGCACCTTATTATTACGGCGATTTCTACCCGCTCACTTCTTACACCACCGACGACAGCGCGTGGGCGGCCTGGCAATTCAACCGGCCCGACAAGTCCGACGGCATCGTGCAGGCCTTCCGGCGGTCGCAGAGCCCCATCGAGCAGGTGCGATTCAAGCTGCGTGGGCTCGATGCGGCAGCCGAGTACGCGGTCAGCAACCTCGATGCCCCCGGAGAGACGCGCGCCAGCGGGCGCGACCTGGAGGAACAAGGCCTGCCCATCGCCATTCACGATGAGCCCGGGGCGGTGATTTTCATTTACAAGAAATCGGGTCGCTGATCTCTGGCTTCTGAATAGAGTCCCCTCCCACCAGCCTCGCCTTTCGAGCGCGTAGTGGGTCAGTTTGATTTCCGTAGGGGCAGGGCTTGTCCCTGCCCTTCAGTGAACTACGTGACCCTTCAGTCCAGCGACATCGGGCAGGGCACCCGCGACCCGTCGCCCGAAGGCTATGGGCCGCAAGGCAAGGGGTGCCCCTACGCCGAAATTTCAAGCTGGCCCACTACGGCCCCGCGGGGAACATAGCATCCAACCCTCCTCCGAAGTATAATTCCGACCAAGGGGTAGTCTTCCGTGGCACAAGATGGAGGCTGAGGTGAAACGCCGAGTCATCATGGAGCTGATTTTGTCGGGAATCATGGTGGTGGTGAGCGTTGCGGCGCAGACTCCCGGCGCGTCGCCGGCCAAGCCGCTTACTCGCGCGCAGATTCTCGCACTGCTCGCCGGTGATGTGCCAAGCTCGCGCGTCGCCATGCTGGTGCAGCAGCGCGGTGTCGATTTCCGGCCGGACGACACCTTTGCGGACCAGGTTCGCAAAGGCGGCGGGGAAGACGATCTGGTGACGGCGCTGCAAACGGCAAAGGTTACAGCCTCCGCCGGTCCGCCGCCCGCGCCTGCCCCGACGCCAACGGCGAATTCCACATCGGCTTCCACACCGACGCCGCCCGTCGAGCCGCCTGCGCACGATCCCAAGCTCGAGGAAGAGCTGGCGGACCATGCGGCGCGCGGGGCCGAGCTTTATCACGAGCATCACTACGCCGAGGCGGAGGCCGAATACCGCGCCGCCATCCAACTCGATCCACAGGAATCCAACTTCCACATGGCGCTTTCGCGGGCCCTGCTTTCTCAAAAGAAGGTTGATGAAGCGATGCAGGAAGCGCACCTGGCCATTCGCCTGAATCCGGACAGCGACATGGCGCACTTCAGCCTGGGGAATTCGCTGCGCCTGCAGGGCGACTTGGCAGGCGCGGCGGCCGAGTATCGCGAGGCGATTCGCCTGGACCCCAATTTTGCATTGACCCATAACAACTTGGGCGTCACGCTGCGCGACCAGGGCAACCTGGACGGAGCGATCGAGGAGTTTCGGGAGGCGCTGCGCCTGAATCCCCACGAGGAATTTTCGCTCGGGAACCTCGGCAACGCGCTCGAGCACAAGGGCGATTTGGACGGCGCGATTATCCAGTTTGAAAAACTTGCGCGCCTGCGGCCCCGGCTGCCCGGCCCTCATTTCCGCTTGGGCCAGCTCTTTGAGAAAAAGGACGAACCGCGCCGCGCCTTGCGGGAATTCCAGGAGGCAACGAGCCTGGCGCCGGATAATCCCCAGTACCGTGCGGCCTACGAACGCGCTCTTCACAATCAGTAGGGGCGATGGGTTTTATGCCCACTGGGGTTGGGCCGTCACAGGCCTCAGGCATGAACTTCTTCCGGCGCGGCGTGAGCGCGCTCGCGCTTTTGAAGGTGATTCACCAGCCGGGCGCGTACGGTGCGGATGTGCTCGGCCATCAGGTTTGCCGCCAGTTCGCGATTTCCTGCTTCCAGCGCTTCCAGAATACTCAGGTGTTGCTTCACGGAAGTGTGGCTGGACAGCTCGAAAGTCCGCGCCCGAACGATGAGCATCTGGTTGCGCATGTTCTCCAGAATCTTTCGCAGCCGGGTGTTGCTACTGGACTCTAACAGAGTGATGTGGAAGGTGGAGTCGGCGCGAATGTAATTGCTTTTGTCATTCTCTTCGCGGAACTGCCGGGCGGACATCACCGCGCTCCGCATACGCGCCAGGCTCTTCTTGTCGAGCATCGCATTTCGCACCACCATCGACTCCAGCGCCTCGCGCAGATCAAAGATCTCCTCAATATCCTGTACGGAAAGCTCCGCCACAAAGGCGCCGCGGCGGGGAATAATGGTGATCAGGCCTTCCGATTCCAGACGGTTCAGCGCCTCCCGCACCGGCGATTTGCTGATGCCGAAGCGCTCAGCAAAGAAGTTCTCGGTCAAGTGCTGGCGGCCGTCGAGCTTGCCCAGGATAACTTCATCGCGAATATGGCGATAGGCTTGCTGCGTCAGGTTTTCGGGAATTTTCAGCGTCACTTCATGTCTCCAAGCATTGATGTAGAGCAACAACGCAGGAATTCTACGTGCGCGTATTATATATCAGAGTGGGTCTGGGCAGGCGAGAATCTTTGGGCAGTGTCTCAGTTCGAAATTTCGATGTAGGGGCACCCCTTGCCCTGCGGCCCAAAGCCTTCGGGCGACGGGTCGCGGGTGCCCCGGCCATGGCGCCGGACTGAAGGGCAAGGACAAGCCCTGCCCCTACGGAATTCAAACTGCGACATTATCAATCTCTGGAGCGCCATCGGCTTCCGATGCCGCATTTTCCGAACGGCCGGTAGAGGACCCTCAGGCTGCTTGACCCGCCTTTGCCGCGATGACCGGCAAGGTAATTCCCGCATGGGGGACATACGCGACCCGCGCTCCCGGCCCCAGCCGGGCGAGCTCGCGCGCCACAGCGTTTTGCGGATCGTCCGTAGGGTGCAGGTGGCACTTCCGGACCAAGGCGTCGGGAAGTTTCGAGATTAACAGAACCTTGATGCGCTCACCCAGGCG
>JASHTO010000466.1 GCA_030040515.1 Terriglobia bacterium | reverse complement strand
CATTCCGACACACATTCCTTCGGGAATGCCCTGCGCGCCGCCCTTCGGGAGGATCCGGATGTGGTTCTGATCGGCGAAATGCGCGATCTGGAGACCATTGAAGCCGCGCTGCGCATCGCCGAAACCGGCCACCTGACATTTGGGACACTCCACACCAACTCCGCCTCCTCCACCATCAATCGCATCATCGACGTTTTTCCCTCGCACCAGCAATCGTAGATTCGCGCCCAGCTCTCCCTCGTGCTGGAAGGCATCCTTTGCCAGGCTTTGTTGCCCAAGGCGGACGGCCGGGGACGGGTGATGGCGATGGAAATCCTGATCCCGAACGCGGCCATTCGCAATCTGATCCGCGAAGACAAAATTCACCAGATTTATTCCTCGATGCAATCGGGCCAGGACAAGTTCGGAATGCAGACGTTTAATCAATCGCTTTACGCCAGTTATCAACAGAAGCTCATAACCCTGGAGACGGCGATGACGCGATCCAGTAACCAGGACGAGCTTCAGGATATGATCAACCGTGGCGGCGCAACCGGTGGAGCCCCTCCTCGTCCGCCCGCACCCTACGCTCCTGTGCGGCGCTGAGGATTTCGCCCCCTAGCCGGCCGCAGAGCCGGAGGGCGCGGAGAGCGCGGCGGGAACGCAACATCCATGATGAGGTGATACGATGCCGGAATTTGAATTTCGAGCCACCCAACGCGACGGTCAGTCGATAACCGGGAAGCGCACAGCACCATCGCGCGAAGCCCTGGACGCTGTCCTGCGCCGTGAACAATTAACCCCCACGCGCATTGTCGAAAAGGGCCGGGAAATCGCCATTCCCAAGCCGAAGATGACTGGCAAGGTCTCGCCCAAGGAACTGGCCATCTTTACCCGCCAATTCTCGGTCATGATCGATGCCGGCCTGCCGCTGGTACAATGCCTTGAGATTTTGTCCGGCCAGCAGGAAAATCCTGCCTTTGCCAAAGCTCTGTCGCAGGTGCGGGCAACGGTGGAAGCCGGTTCCACTTTGGCAAATGGCCTTCGGCAGTTCCCCAAAATTTACGACGCTCTCTACTGCAACATGGTGGAGGCGGGTGAAACGGGCGGTATTCTTGACACCATCCTGCAGCGCCTCTCCGGCTACATCGAAAAGGCGGTTAAACTCAAGCGGGCCGTGCAGTCGGCCTTAATCTATCCCGTCGCCGTGATCGCCATCGCGGGTGGCGTGATCTTCATTCTGCTCTGGAAAGTGGTCCCCATCTTCGCCAACTTGTTTGCCGGGTTGGGAGTGGATCTGCCCCTGCCCACGCGCATCGTCATGGGGCTGAGCCGCGCCGTCGGGGAGTTTGCAGTTCCGGGGATTATTGCCGTCGCCCTTGCGCTATACGGGTTGAAAAGGTATTACGAAACCTCTAGTGGCCGGATGACCATCGACAAGTTGATTTTGAAGCTTCCGTTGCTGGGCAACTTGATGAGAAAAATCGGCGTGGCGCGATTTACCCGCACTCTCGGCACGCTGATCACCAGCGGCGTTCCCATGCTCGAGGCCATGGACATCACGGCACGAACTTCCGGCAACGCGGTGATCGAAGAAGCGATTCTGACGGTCCGCAAGGCCATCGAAACCGGCCGGACGATTGTGGACCCCCTGCGGGAGACGGGCGTTTTCCCCAACATGGTCGTGCAAATGATCGGTGTCGGCGAGCAGACCGGCGCACTGGACGCGATGCTGAGCAAAGTGGCGGACTTCTATGAGGACGAAGTCGACGCCGCCGTGGGCGACTTGCTCACCGCCATGGAGCCGATGATCATCCTCGTGCTGGGCGTGGTCGTGGGCGGTGTGGTCATTTCCATGTACCTTCCGCTGTTCAGCCTGATCGGAAAATTGGCCGGCTGATGCCTCGCAGCCCGAAGTCCGATCCTCTAATCCCCCGGCGGGGACGGGTTTCTGACTTCGGGCTTCCAGTTCCGGCCACCTTATGATCTTCACCGGTGAAATCAAGGAATGGCTCCCGTGGGTCATCAAGATCCGATTCGTGATCATCAGTTTTGTGTTCGCGATCGATTACTCCATCCATTCCCTTGCCCTCAATTCTACCAGCAGCTCATCCATCCGTAACCTGGCGATTGCCGTCATTCTCTGGTACATCCTCAGCCTTTTTTTCCTGATCTATAACCAGATCAGCGCCGATTACCACCTGCAAGCGAACCTGCAAATCTATTGTGACATCGTGATCATCACCGCCATTCTGCACGTCACGGGCGACCTGGAGAGTAATTATTTCTCGCTCTACCTGGTGACCATTATCCTGGCGAGCATCATCCTTCCCCGCGCGCAGGCATTCCTGGTGGCGGCCGTGAGTTTCGTGTGCATGGGCGCCATGATCGAGATTGCCTATCTGCCCAGCCTCTACGGGTTGACGGGCAAGTACCCCGTGCTGCAATTTTTCGCCACCACTTCTGCCATCCCTCAGGATCCGAAACCCCTGCAGGTAAAGATCGGCGCCAGCCTGTTCGGGTTCTTTGCTGTCGCCTACCTGTGCAGTTTCCTGGCAGAAAGCCTGCGCAAAGCCGGCCACGAGCTGCGCGATAAGAGCGGGCAGGTGGCGAATCTACAGGCCAAGAACGAAAACATAATCCAAAGCATGCGTGAGGGCCTGCTGAGCACGGACCTGGAAGGCGCAATTACTGAGCTGAATCCGGCCGGGGAGCAAATTCTCGGCCACCGCATCGAGGAATTGCGCGGCCACCACATCGAAACCATCTTCCGCGGCTGGGTCGATGAGATACCCTCCAGTTCGGACGCCGGTCCACCCCTGGCGCGGCAGGAAATTACCTATCGCCATCTGCTGAGGGGCCATCGCATCCTGGGCGTTTCCTCCTCGCCGCTGGTTATTCCCCCCGCCGGAGTGGTGGGGCACGTATACAATTTCCAGGATCTTACCGAGCAAAAGCGCCGCGAGGCGGAATATCGCACCAAGGATCGCATGGCGACCCTGGGCCGGATGGCAGCCGGCATCGCGCACGAAATTCGCAACCCTTTGGCCTCCATTGCAGGTTCGGTGAAGCTGCTGCATTCAATCGGCCAGCTCGATGAGGATCAGGAGAACCTGATTGCGATTGTCAGCCGCGAGTCCGAACGGCTCAACAAGCTGGTGTCGGATTTCCTTGCGTATTCACGGGATATGCACTTTGAGTTTCACCGCGTAGATGTGGTGACCTTGCTGGATGAAACTCTGACTTTGGTTGAACATCATCCTCTCTTTGGTCCGCAAATTCATATTCAGCGCAATTATTCCCGTGAAGAATTAGTTCTGCTGGCAGACGCTGACAAGCTTCGCCAGGTCTTTTGGAATATCTGCGACAATGCGCTGAAGGCCATGCCCGAGGGGGGGACGCTGACGGCGGAAACTGAAGAAGCGGGAGACCGGGTTCGGGTTACTCTGGGCGATACGGGGATTGGCTTTACGCCCGCGCAACTGGAAAAAGTTTTCGAGCCGTTTCAATCGGGTTTCAGCAAAGGTACGGGTTTGGGACTGGCCCTGGTCTATCAGATTATTCGCGGCCACAAGGGCGCGATTGAGGTGGATTCCGAGCAGGGCAAAGGGGCACGTTTCCTGATCGAATTGCCCCGCGAAACCGTCCCTGCCGCCAGCAGCCAGTTGTCCATGGCGCGAAAAGAGGACTGAATCTCGGGAAT
>JASHTO010000465.1 GCA_030040515.1 Terriglobia bacterium | reverse complement strand
TTGAAATTCGCGACGATATCCTCCATCCGCGCGGTCTGGCTGGGCACCAGGCCGCCTTGGGGGTCCGCCACGGTGGGCAGGTTGGTGGGGAAGTAAATGCTGTTGAAGGTGAGCTTGGTTTCAAGCGTGGCTTCGCTCACCGTGGCCTTCGGCAGGTCAATCGAGCCGGTGATGTGCAACGTCGCCGTGCGCGTCTCCGACCCGCCGCAGGCGTTGCTGGCGTGGAGTGTGTAGGTGACGGTTTCATCGATCGGGCCTACAGAATCCTTGGAGGGAACGATGGGAACGTCGCGGCTGCCGCTCGCCCCGACCGTTCCAAAGGGATCCACCGAAACGTTGTCGGCGTTGCTCGCGGACCAGCTAACGGTGGCGTTTCCCTGTTGGTCAACCTGATCGCCGATTTTGTGATAGCGAATCTCGGTGGGCGAAACGCTTACCGAAGGAGAGATGGAATTGTCCACGGCGATGGTGGCGGAAGAGGTATAAACCCCGCCCGGCCCCGCCGCGGTGAATTTATAGTCGGTGTTCTGTTTGGGCTGGACGGACTGGTTGCCGGAAGCGCTTACGTCTGAGCCGTTGAGGTCGGTTTTTCCGGCGCCCTCGGAAGACCAGGTGAGCTGCGCGGAATCGCCGCATTTGATCTGCGCGGGCGAAGCGGAAAACTGCCCAGTGACTTTCTGGACGGCCACTTCGGCGCTGGCGGTTCCCGCCGAAAAGCGCGGCAAGGACTTCAACTGGTCGCCGCGCGGCCAATCGACGGTCTTGCGCACGCCCTTATAGGCGTCGATCACCAGGCGCTTGTTGGCCTGCACATCGATGCCGACGGTCCAGGGATCTTTTCCGGCTTCCTCCACCGTCAGCTCGTGGTGGCCAGGAGGCACTACCAGTTCTTGCTTCCAAACCCGCTCGTTGTTGAATTCATCTCCGTGCCCGACAAAGAAGATGGCGGGCTCCTTGCCGTTCATCAGCACCGCGGCGCGCGGGGCGTCCTCAAGAGTGATGCAACCCCAAGGTCCGGAAACGGTTCCGGGAACGGCCGTCATGGTGACATCGAGTTTCGCCGTTTTGCCCGCCTCAATGGTGACGCTGCGGGTTTCCGGCTTGTAACCGTAATTGTACAAATCGATTTTGTGCTCCCCTGCCGAGAGCGTTACGTGGTGACCGCGCGCTTCCGAGACGGGTTTCCCGTCGGCATAGATATACGCCTCGCGCGGATTGACATGAATTACCAGCTTCCCCGTCTGCGCCATCAGCGGCTGGACGCATGCCAGCAACAGTGCGAATGTGCAAAGGGGGAAGGAAAGCTTTAAGACACGCATCGTACTTTCCTCCGTCAGTAGTAGTGGTATATCGAAGACTTTACTTCCATTCGATTGAGGGGCCACGAGTATCCTAGCACTATCTAAAAACAAGCGAAATAATTAAAATGGAAGAATTGGGGGTGGGCGGTGTCCCTTCGTGCTGAGGGCGGCGTTTTCAATGCCGCCTGCGAACAAGCATGATTCAGGCTGAGGTTACCACTCAAATTCCAGGCGCGTGCGGCGCGCCGAAAATTCTGCGTAGGGCGCCACTTGCAGCTTTCGCAGATGATGCGTCTGGTTGGTGTAGGCAAGAAGGAAGGTCAAAACATTTTCACCGGTGGGAGAGAAGTAAGGCTCGGGAAGATAGAATTCCTTCTGCGGGCCGATGGTGACGTAGCGGCCCACAAATTTTGCATTGAAGAAAATATTGGCATCGCAGTCCGCGTCAAAGACCAGCTTGAGAGGAATTTTCCAGGACTCTTCGAGGGGGGGCAGATTCATCTTAGCGCGACACCAGGCGAAGGTGGGAACGACCGGCAGGTTTCCGTCACCCATGGTAAACGACGCGGGGATCCAGGTTCCGGCTTGCGGATTAATTTCGCGACCCTGCATGAGCGGCGGCATGCGCTGGATTTGCCAGTTTTCCAGTCCCTTCGCCGAGGCAAGATCCGCGCCGACGCCGGCGGATTCCAGCCCCTTCAACTCGCCCACGTTGGCACCAAAATTCGGGGCGCCGAAAAGTTCGTAGGAAATCTCCACCAGGTTGCTGCCCGCCTGCGCGTAATTCGCCAGAGGAAAATCGATGAGTTTCTCCTTGTTGGAAGCTTCGGCTACCAATTTCCCGTTCACGAAGACTCTTTTCTGGTCGTCGGCGCGCGTCGAGACAAACATTCTGGGCTCGCCGTTAAAATTGAACGAGGCGCGGTACTTGACGTAACCATAGGGCACGGGGCCGAGGTCTTCAAGAGCGTGCAGCGGGCTGGTGAGCCAGTCGCCGGCGGAGGGGTCAAATCTCTCCAGACAATACTCGCCCTCTGTTACGTTGACGGGCTGAAAAGGCAGCGCGGGCGTCGTGATGTGAAGGCGCGCCATGTGCCACGTTCGGTCATAGTGGAATTCTGTCGGGTTGTCATCCACCCGGCATTTTGCGGGAAGCGGCGGGAGCATGACGGCGAGGTCGTGCTCACCGGGCTGAAGATACAAATCCGCCCAGGCGCGGCTCTTGACTGTGCCGGAGCCCGCGAGCGAATACACGTCGCCAAAGATCGGGGCCACCACCGTCTTCTTTTCCTCGGAATCAGGAACGATGTTGGGTGGGAACTCCCAAAGGAATGTGTGCAAAGCCAAATCGCGCGGGGCAACGAAGATCTGAAGGTGCTCGTGGTAAAGCAGCATCTTCTCCCTGCTTGCAACTTGCACCGCCAGCACAGAGGTTTCGTATTCCGGATCCCAATAGCGGTAGGCGGTGTCGCCTTCTACCTCCGGTTCCTCTGCGGTGGCGAGACCCATTTCCAGTGTCCGCCCGGGCAGGTCGTAGAGAATCAGGAAGTCGCGGTCCAGATTGACGCCGTGGGTCAAGATTTCGCCCGTCGAGTAACACAGCCTTCCACCACTCACCTGAATCTGCACGGGCAGCATCTTCGCCTCGCGCGGGGCGAGCTCCAATTCGCCTTCGCGGGGAGCGGAAATAAAGCGTTTGCTGGGGCTGTGGGGATCCGTGAAGGTCATTTTGAAGCGCTGCGGGGCGTTGGCGTTTTCGCGCACAAACAATACCGCGCTGGTGGCGAGGGCGCGCTCTGTGACGGTGACGTTCTCGTTCGTCGACTGAATGTTGGGCAGGGTGGAGGCGCGCGTCAGGACCCCGCCCAGCGCGCGCAGTGACAGGCCGATGCCCCGCACGGCGTAGTATTTGTCCCACAGGCCGCCGGGCTCGCGGATGGGCGCCGCATAATCGTAAGTGGTGGTCAGCCTCTTCGCCGCCCAATCAAAGTTGGTTCCGCCAAAGCCCATGTAGTAGCTGAAAGAGGTCACGCCCAGCTCCAGCGCCACCTTGGTGAGCAGATTGATCTGCGCGGCGTCTACGCCCTCCTGATTTACGGAAAGCGCGCCGCCGAATTCGCTGAACCAGCCGCCTTGCAACTCCGAGATCGCCAGGGGCGAGTCGGGCTCCTCGCGACGCAATTTTTCGAGCGCGGGAGGAAGCTGCGCCAGGATTTTCCAGCGCGGATAAAAATTACAGGTGTCCATGATGCGCGCCATGTCCGGGTAGGAATTTTCGCGCGCCTGCTTCGTCCAGCAGGTGATGACGGGAATGGTGATGCCGGCGTTCCAGACCATTTCCGCCAGGGCGCGAACGTAGTCGCGTTTGGCGTCATCGGGCAGCGACTGCCAGTAATCGTATTCGTTTTCCACCTGCACCATGATGATGGGGCCGCCCAACATCACCTGGTTCTTCATGATAATCGGCAGCACCTCCGAGAACCAATGCTGCGAAGTCTGAATGCTCACAGGATCGTTGCTGCGCAGCGGGAAGCGCATGGCGGCGACCCAGGAAGGGAAGCCGCCGCGGTCCCATTCCGCGCAAACGTAGGGGCCCGGCCGCACGATCATCATCAGGCCCATGTCGTGGACCGCTTTGACGAACTCTTCAAACTCCGTGAGGTCCACCTTTCCTTCTTCGGGCTCGTGGTAATTCCAGAAGACGTAGGATTCAATGGTATTGAAGCCGGCGAGCTTGAATTTTTGCAGGCGATCGCGCCACAACGCCTTGGGGCAACGCGGGTAATGGAATGCGCCACTCATGATCAACGTATCCTTCCCATTGATGGTGAAGCAATGGGCGTCGTAACGGATGAGCTGGGGATTTTGAAACTCAATGGGAGCGCCGGGCAGCGGGGAAGCCATTGCCGCAACGCCACTCAAGCCTCGCGGGCCGAGATTGGCGATTAAGGGCACGCTCGCGGCGGCCCTCAGGAACTTTCGGCGCGATGAGTTCATGGTGGAAGTATAGGAGGGCGGGAACGTACCTGCAACCCTGCTTTATGTCATGAGGCGGAGCGCGCCTTGTAGCGGTCCCGCCTCGGCGAGATCGAGCGACGGTCGATAGGCCGCCGCTACAATTTCCAATACGAACAACTGCCAGCTCACAAGTCTTGCAGGCATCCGCACATCGCGTGTATGATTTTATGGTGATCCCCCAGAGCTGGAAGTTGGATCGTGCGAGACTCCGGACCACCAACAATCAGGAGCGAGCGATGCGAACCCTCATGGTGTGGTTTCTCCTTCTAGCCAGCGCCTCGCCGGTCTTAGCCCAGGATTGGGCGCGCGAGAAGCTGGAAAAGTCCCCGCGCCACGGCGAGTGGGTGAGCGTCAAGCACAATCATCGCGCCGTCGAGACCTTTGTGGTCTACCCCGAAGCCAAGGACAAGACTCCGGCGGTGTTGGTGATTCATGAGATCTTCGGAATGACGGACTGGGTAAAGGATCTGGCGGACCAGGTGGCGGCAGCGGGCTACATTGCGCTTGCTCCCGATTTGCTCTCCGGCATGGGGCCAAACGGCGGGGGATCATCCTCCTTCGCGGGTGGCGCAGGCATGGGAAGCCCTGCGACGAAGGCGGTGAGCAGTCTCGACCCTGAGCAGGTCACCGCGGACCTGAACGCAGTGGCCGATTACGCTGAGAAGATTCCGGCCTTTAACGGCAAACTGTATGTCGTGGGCTTCTGCTGGGGCGGCACGCAGAGCTTCCGGTTTGCCACCAATCGCGCGGGTCTGGCGGCGGACTTCGTCTTCTACGGTACGCCGCCGCCGGCCGAGGCGATGGCAAAAATTACTGCCCCGGTGTACGGGTTCTATGCTGGAAACGATGCGCGGGTCGGCGCGACGATTCCCGAGGCAATTGCGCACATGAAAGAGGCGGGCAAAACGTTTGATCCCGTCACCTACGACGGCGCTGGACACGGATTCATGCGTGCCGGGGAGGCTCCGGACGCGAGCGAAGCCAATCGCACAGCACGCGATGAGGCGTGGGCGCGCTGGAAGAAGATTTTAGCCGGCGGCCAGTAGGTCGGCCGGATGGCGAGATTGTGGGTAACGGAAGAAGTGGACAACACCCGCGAGTTCCTGAGCGTCCTAATTTAAGGGGCTGACTGAAACCTGGTCATCCCCAGCCACAGCGGCTTACCCGAGCGTTTGAGCAAATCGGATTCGTGCGGCAGTCTAGATCAAAACTTCAGCAAGGCCAAGGGGGGATAGCGAAATGACGGCGTCACGAAGGACGGCACGGGGACAGTGGGGAATCTTATCGTTGGTGAGCGGGGTGATCGTTGGCGCCTTGCTTCTCCACGTGGGACGATCCGTCAAGGCCGATCAGACAAACTCCCAAGTCGTTCGTGAGATTCGCCTGGGCCAGGTCCGGCCGGATTCGCTCTACGCGCTGACGGTGTGGGCGAAGCAGCCTGGCCAGCTTCAAGGTAGTGATGCCGTCCTGGTGACCGTAAAGGATGCAAGCGGAGAAATCGAATCCAAGTGGCTGCACGCCGCTGATTTGGATTTCTATTTGACCGTCCACCCGCGCGCCGCCGGGCCGTTGAATATCGTGCTATCGGCCTCGGCAAAAATGCATATGCCGGAGATTGGCGCCACCCTGCACGAAGTGCCGCAAACCCCTGCTCCGCAGGCGGATCATGTTGATAACATTGAACCTGGCTTGATCGCCGCCGCGCCCAACGGCTCCTGGCAGACGGCCCAGTCTTTCGAGTTCGGCCAGACCATTTTTGGCAGCGATGACGTGCGGCCCTACGCCCCCTCGCCCACCGAAGACGCTTATGCGGCGATGCTCAAAGGGTTTCAGTGGTTCAAATTCACTTTCCACGGCAAGGAACCCCGACTAGCCTATTTTGTGCTAAGCGTGACGGACCGCGACGTTCCCCTGGACGTGGATATTTTCCAGCTTGGCAAGGACAGCGGCGGCCAGCCGGACGTGGTCCCCTACGATGACGGCGAATTTGTTTATCAAATCGAAGCGACGCAGAACTATCCCGGCCTTTACAAATTCCGCACGCGCATCCTGAAGCCCGGGCAGGAGTATTACGTGCGCGTGGCCGCCGACCACCCGGCTTACCAGCTTCGCACGTATGATTATCCCGAGCCGCCTTACACCGATCCGCACCTTGCCGTGCGCACCGGCATGGACTTCCTCATCAACATGGGCGATACGTGGCTCTCCAACACCCCGCGGCGCGGCGCCATTGCCCTGCGCACCTCCATGCAGCACTCGGAAACGCAGCTTTGCATTGCCTGCCACCCCACGCAGTTCACCTCCCGCGGATACCTGACCGCCATTCATAACGGCTACGCGCCCACGCAGCGGCCTTCCCTGGAATTCCTTGCCGACCGCATTTATAACAACGCCCGGCCGCTTTACGGCGAACCTGGCGCCAATTGGGTGCGGGTCATTTACTCCGCGCGCACGGTGGCGAGCCGCCTGCCGGTCATCGAGCATTTGTATGAAGAAAACGTGACGCATGACCCGCCGCGGCCTAACTTTGACACTCCCTACGCGCAATTCCTGAAGATCCACTACAAAGGCGTGAAGGAAATGCCGGGGAACGAGACGG
>JASHTO010000464.1 GCA_030040515.1 Terriglobia bacterium | reverse complement strand
CGGCCAGGCGGCGGACGGGGGCATCGAGATAGGAAAATAATTCGTCGGCGATTCGCGCCGCGATTTCCGCCCCGTAGCCCCACGAGATGCTGTCTTCGTGCAGGACCAATGCGCGGTTCGTCTTTTTCACAGACGCGGCGATCAGCTCCCAGTCGTAGGGATTCAGCGAGCGCAAATCCAGAATTTCCGGCTGGATGCCTTCCTGCTCGAGATTCTTAGCGGCCCTCACGGCTCGAATCACCAGGGAGCCGTAAGTCACAATGGTCAGGGACGTTCCCTCGCGAACCAGATGGGCTTTTCCAAAGGGAATCATGTAATCGCGGCCGGGATAAGGCGCGCGATTGTGCGTCTGGCGATACAGGTGTTTGGGCTCGAGAAACAGCACCGGGTCGTCGCAGCGGATGGCGGTGCGCAGCAGGCCGTTGGCGTCGAGAGCGGTGGAAGGCATCACCACGCGCAGTCCCGGCAGGTGCGTGAAAATCGATTCGCCCGACTGGCTGTGGTAAACCGCGCCGCCGGCAAGATATCCGCCGATAGGCACGCGAATCACCACCGGGCAGGAGAAGGCGTTGTTGGACCGCCAGCGCAGCATGGTGAGCTCGTCGCGAATCTGCATCATGGCCGGCCAGATGTAATCGAAGAACTGAACTTCCACCACGGGCTTCAGGCCGCGGGTGGCCATGCCGATGGCTCGGCCCACAATGCACGCTTCCGCCAGGGTTGAATTGAAGCAGCGCGTGCTGCCGAAGTGCCTCTGCAAGCCGTGCGTGACTTTGAAGACTCCGCCCTTGCCTTTCACCTTGGACAAGTCCTCCTCGTGGCTGCAATCGGCAACATCCTCGCCAAAAACCACCACGCGCGGATCGCGCGTCATCTCGTCTTTCAGGCAGGCGTTGATGAGGTCCACCATGGTTTTGGGCTCGCCGTGAAACTTGGGCGGATGGTCGAAGTGCTCGGAAGTGGGATCAACGGCGGGCGAGTAGACAAAATCCATCACGGATTCCGGCGCGGCCACGGGCGCGACGAGCGCCTGGTCAGCGGCTTCACGAATCTCGTGATCGACGGACGCGGCAATTTCCTTCAATTCCTTTTCGGTGGCGATTTTTTCTTCCACTAGAAGGTGCGCCATCCGTGTGAGAGGATCGCGCCGGGCTTCCTGCTGGCGCAATTCATCCGGCTTGTAGAACCGCTCGTCATCCGACAGGGAATGAGAGTACGGGCGAATCACATGGGCGTGAATCAGCGCCGGCCCTTTGCGCTCGCGCACGTGCTCGACGGCCTTGCGAGCGGTTTCGTAACTCTCGGGGAAATCCGTGCCATCGCATTCCAGGGTGAGCAGGTTGGGGAAGCTCCGCACCAGGCCGGAGATTTTTCCGCCCGCGGTTTGCACGTCCACGGGAACGGAAATGGCGTAACCGTTGTCCTGGACAAGATAGAGGACCGGAAGCCGTCGCCCGCAGGCGTAATTCATCGACTCCCAGAACTCGCCTTCGCTTGTGGCGCCTTCACCCAGTGAGGCGTAGGCAATTTCATCCGCGTGGAAACCCGAGGCGAGGTCCGCCGCCTCATGAATATGCGAGAAATACCAGCTTGCTTCCGCGGAGCCTACCGCATGCAGGATGCGCGTTCCCGTGGGGCTCGAACCGGTAACGATGTGTAGCTTCTTCAATCCCCAGTGCGAGGGCATTTGCCGCCCGCCGCAGGCAGGGTCATCTTTTGCTCCCATGGAAGCGAGCAGCATTTCGTGCGGCGTCATGCCGATTTGAAGGCAGAAGGCGCGGTCGCGATAGTAGGGGAAAAACCAGTCGTATCCGGGCTTGAGGTGGAGCGCCACCGCCACGCCGATGCATTCGTGCCCCGCGCCGCTGATTTGAAAATACGCCCGATTCTGGCGCTTGAGCTGAATTTCCTTGTCGTCCAGGCGGCGCGCCATGCACATGGTCCGGTAGGCACCCAGAAGCAACTCCTTCGAAAGCGTTGCGGCTTTCAGAACGTGATTTGTGGTGGTGGCCATTCGCCTCTCGCAGAAGGCGGTACCTTTCCTGAATCTCAAAGTTGCGAGGCAGACTCTTGCGCTCATGGGGATTATCAGGTTATGAAAAGAGAAAGTCAATTGGGCTGGACGGCCGGTTGCGCCTCAGTTTGAACTCCGTAGGGGCAGGGCTTGTCCCTGCCCTTCAGTCCAGCGACATCGGACAAGGCACCCGCAAGGGGTGCCCCTACGCCGAAATTTCAAACTGACCCACTGCGGGCGGCCCGGCCAAATTCAGGCTTGCCTTGCCGACCCTTGGCGTGTATTAATCACTTCAATTGATGGGCTGGGGCTCGGGGAGCACCTGAGCGTGTGGCCCGTCAGGAATCCCAAACCATTTACACGAGGTGGTTCGTGAGAAATCGAGCCAAGGGCATGCCCATTGCCTTTGCCTTCCGGTCGGCGGTCCAATTGATCGCCTCTGCGTGCCCCCGCGCCCTAAGATGCCTGGGGCTTGGCGCAATCTGCCTCGCATCCCTTGCTCTAACCTTCGTTCTTTCCGGCCAGGGGTATTCGCAGGCGCAGCCCGGCAACACTCTGGGCATTGGCTCGCGGCTTTACGTGCGGTTGGAGGCTGAGGTCTGTACCAAGACTTCGCACCTCAATCAGATTGTAACGGCACACGTCGTTCGCCAGGCCACCACTGACCAGGGTGTGTTGGTTCCCATCACTGCGGAAGTCATCGGGACGATACAAAGGCTGATTCCGTCATCCAGCCCTTCAGACCACGCGCGCATGCTCATTCGCTTCACCCGCTTGACGATCCCCACCCATCCCTCCATTGACTTCACCGCGCACCTGGTTGAAGTGGAAAACGCGCGCGAAACGGTTCTTCAGGACGGAACGATTCAAGGGATTCTGGAAAAAGACGCGCTGGTGGGGCGCATGGATGGCATGCTGGACAAACTGGGCGCGGCCGGCGACGATATGGAGAAAGTGGCCAATAAAACCGCCGGCAAGATTGATGTTTCCATCGATTATCCGGCCGGCACTGACATGGTTCTGTCGCTCGACCAACCCCTCACCATTGATTCCACCTCGCCTCCTGCCGCGGCCATGCAAATCCCCTCGGCCCTGGCGGATGCCGTCCAGAAGATGCTCGCCGGCGCCCCTAATCGGGCGGAAAGCAAGACCAAGAAACCCGGCGACCCTCTGGATTTGATCATCATCGGGAGTTCAGATCTGATTGGATCAGCCTTTAAGCAAGCCGGCTGGATCCCCGCGAAGAAACTGGGAGCAAGGTCCGCCTACGGAACGGTGCGCGCCTTGGCGGACGACGGGAGTTACGATGACGCGCCGGTTTCGCAACTTTACCTTTTCGACCGCTCTGAGGACCTGGCGTTCGAGAAAATGCTCAATACCTTCCGGAAACGCCATCACCTGCGCCTCTGGCGGACCACCGTAACCACTGCTGATGGCCGCGAAATCTGGCTGGGCGCCACCACCCACGATATCGGCATTGATGAAAGTGTTCGACGGCATGAGATTTCGCATGCCATTGATCCCGACTTGGATGCGGAACGCTCCAAAGTGGCGGCAGACTTGCTGGTCGGAGGCGCAGTGGCCGCAGAACAGTTGGTGACGCGCCCCAATCCTCTCTCCACGGGACTGACCGCCACCGGAGGGACTTGGAAAACCGATGGCCAGATGCAGGTGATCGAATTGAAGACCTCCACGATCGCCCGCCAGTGAGAGAAAACTTGTAGCGCGGGTGTCCCCGCCCGTGACACTCACGCGGGTGGGGACACCCGCGCTACAACTCCAAAACTAATTGACGGCCTTCCAAGCCTCGTTGTATGTTGCTTCACGAAGGGACAAACATTCTGCTCATCTAAGATCCGAATGATGAGCGAGAGGCAGGGAATGGCTTCAACACCAGCTACCACAACCGCCGCCAGCCAGCACGTGGCCGGCAAGATCATCGATACCGTTGTCAAAGTTTCCGTTGATGCCACTCGACCCTTGCCTCTCGCCTGCGCGCTCTATGCTGTGGAAAACCCCCAGGGTGTTTGGCTATGTGCCTACTACGGATCGAATAAGAGTGTCTTCGATTTTCTTCCCCAAAAGGATACGGAAATCGACGAGGCGCAGCTTGGAATCGCATTTCTTCACAAGGTTTTTATTCCCAAGGATCAATATCAGCCCGCCCAGTGGGAAGAGTTCAAGAAAGAGCGATTCATGGCCTACGGCGGGCACGGCGAGTAATCTAGGATGAAGTAGAATGCCGGCCGCATCCTGCGTCAGATTATCCAGGTCCCCCGCCTCCGATTTTTCTGCTATACTTACCTTCAGACCTGTATTTCACGAATGCGTATTTCATGAACAATGTTGGGTAGCGCGAAAATGGCAGTCTCCGGGCAGAATCATGTGAATTTCTGGCCCTGGAGGGAATTGGGGTTGTACAAGGCCAGTCAAAATGCGGAGGAATGAGTCGATGATGCTTTCGAAAAGGATCGGGATGATGATCGTGGCGGGGCTGCTGGCGGTTACAGGATTGTGGGCGCAACGGCCGCCGGGCGGCATGGGCGGTATGAACCCATTCGGCGGCATGCCGTCCTTCGGGTTGCAAAACCCCACCGCCGGCTCGGGCGCAGAATACATTCTAACCACAAAAGGCAAGGACATGGATATGTCCGTCGTCATTCTGGGGAAAGAAGATTATCAGGGCACGCCGGCTTATTGGATGGAAATCCGCATGGTGAACCCGGACCTGGGCGGTGAAATGGTGATGAAGATGCTCACCGTATCCACCGGCACGGAACAGGGTGTAAAGCGCATGATCATGCAGCGGCCCGGGCAACCTCCCATGGAAATGCCTTCCATGATGATGAGTATGATGCAGCAGCACCAGCCGCCGCCCGTCACCACCAAGGGCGAAAATGGCCCCAGCGGCACGGGCGAACTGGTGGGCGAGGAGCCCGTCACCGTTCCGGCCGGCACCTTTACTTGCCAGCACTATCGCAAGACCGATGCGAGAGGCACGACGGATTTGTGGATCACCACGCAGGTCACTCCCTATGCCGTGGCCAAGATGACCAGCCCCGACGCCACCATGGTCCTCAAGAAAGTTCTGAGCAACGAAACCAGCCACATTACCGGCGAGCCGCAGAAGCTCAACATCCCCGGAATGCCTCAATAATCGAATTCTCACCCTGATGGCGACGCGGGCCGGAAGCTCCGGCCCGCCTCCGGTTGTGTCTCAGCTTGAATTCTGTAGCGGCGGTCTATCGACCGTCGCCGGGGCTTGCCATGGCAAGCCCCGCGGGATGCGACGCTCGTAGAGCGCCGCTACAACCAATTGCGACGGGCTCCGCTGCGGCGTACCCCTGAAAATTCAAACTGAGACACTGCGCCGCCTCCGTTTCGCTTGCAGGGTTCCTCTGCCTATGGTATATTTATGCGCTGTCTGCATAAACTTGCATGGACAAGGTTTATCGAAGAACGCAGATCGTGGACCTTCTGCGCGCCGAAGAGGTGGAGACGCAGGAGGACCTTCGCCGCAAGCTGGCGCGCCGGGGTATTCGTGTGACCCAGGCGACGGTTTCGCGCGATATTGAAGACCTTGGACTCATCAAGACGCGCAGCGGCTATCGCCTGCCGGAGGCCGCGGCGGAATCCCTGGCTCCCGCCCAGCCCACCCTGATGATCGTGCTCAAGGAATTCCTGACGGGCACCCGCCAGGCTGCGAACCTGGTGATTCTCAAAACGCGCCCCGGCAATGCGCACTCCGTGGCCGTGGCGCTCGACGCCGAGCCCTGGGACGAGATTGTGGGCACTGTGGCCGGTGACGATACCATCTTCATCGCTACGCCCGGCTCGCGTCAGGCGGAAACCGTTCGAAAGAAAATCCAGGCGCTGGTGGCGACGTAAAATTCGGTTGTCGGCAGCCGGTTTTCGGTCGATTGTCGGATGCGAATGTGCGCCTCTTTGAAGGTCACACTACTGAGGAACAATTAATCGAAAACTGATTTCAAACAAGGAATTGAATTCAAACTCATGTCTACTTTCTCTCCAAATCAAATCAAGCGGGTGGTTTTGGCTTATTCCGGAGGGCTCGACACTTCCATCATTATTCCGTGGCTGCGTGAAAATTACGGGTGCGAAGTCATCGCCATGGTCGGCAACGTCGGCCAGGGCGATGATTACTCCGCCGTCCGCCGCAAGGCTCTGGCCAGCGGCGCCTCCAAAGTTTTCGTTGAGGACTTGCGTGAAGAATTCGTGACCGGATATCTCTGGAAAGCCGTCAAGGCGGGCACAGTTTACGAAGGAAAGTATCTGCTCGGAACCTCGCTCGCGCGCCCGGTGCTGGCGAAGGCGCAGGTGAGGGTGGCGCTCGCCCAGGGTGCGGACGCCGTCGCGCACGGTTGCACCGGAAAGGGCAATGACCAGGTGCGCTTCGAGCTTACTTACAAAGCGTTGGCTCCGCACCTGCGCGTCATCGCCCCATGGCGCGAGTGGTCCATCAAATCGCGCGAAGACGCCCTGGCTTACGCGCAGAAACACGGCATTCCCGTGCCCGTCACCAAAAAGTCGCTCTACAGTCGCGATCAGAACCTCTGGCACCTGAGCCACGAGGGCGGGCCGCTTGAGACCAAGCTGGGAGAGCCGCCCGAGGACGCGTGGAAACTCACCCTGAGCGCGGCAAAAGCGCCAAACAAAGAAGGCGCGGTGAGCATCGGCTTCGAAGCCGGCGCCCCCGTCTCCGTGAATGGCCGGCGCATGGGTCCGGTCAAGCTGGTCGAGACGCTGAACCAAATCGGCGGGCGCTACGGCGTGGGCCGAACCGACCTGGTGGAAAATCGCCTGGTGGGCATCAAGTCGCATGGAGCTTATGAAACCCCCGGCGGCACGCTGATCTACGCCGCGCACCATGAACTCGAAGCCTTGTGCCTGGACCGTGAGACCCTGCATTACAAGCAGCAGATCGCTCTGCGGTACGCCGAGCTGGTTTATTACGGCCAGTGGTTCACGCCGCTGCGCGAGGCGCTCGACAGTTTTGTGGAATCCACGCAGCGCAACGTGACCGGGAAGGTGACTCTGGGCCTTTACCGTGGCCACGTGCGCGTGCTCGACCGCGAGTCGCCGTTCTCGCTCTACGACACCAGCATCGGCAGCTTCGTGATGGGTGCCGACTACGACCAGAAAGACGCCGCGGGCTTCATCAATATCCTGGGTTTGCCGTTGCGCCTGGAGGCCGCGCTGCGCAAAAGGCGGGAATCCGCTCCGGCGCGAGGGAAGAAGAAATGAAGCTCTGGGGCGGACGCTTCACCGGCCGGCGCGACCCGCAGTTCGAAAAGTTCTCCCAGTCGTTTTCCCTCGATCAACGTTTCGTACTGTATGACCTGCGGGTGAACCTTGCCTACGTGAAGGCCCTGCGCCGCGTGCGGGTGCTCAAGTCCCGGGAGGAAGCGCGGCTTGCCGCCGGCCTTGAAGCTCTCGCGCGGAAAATTCATCGCAAGCCGGGTTGGGCGAAAGGGCAGACCGCCGAAGACGTTCACACCTGGGTGGAAGGCGAACTCGAACGCATCGCCGGGAGCGTGGCGGGCAAGCTGCGCACCGGCCGCAGCCGCAACGACCTAGTGGCGACCGAGATGCGCCTGTACGTGAAGGATTCGGCGCTTCATATCACTCGCGCACTGGCCGATCTTCTGGACGCGCTGGTTCGGCAGGCGCGGCGGCACTCGAATGTTATTTTGCCCGGTTACACACACCTTCAGCCGGCGCAGCCTGTTCTGTTCGCGCACTATCTGCTCGCGTATTTTGAAATGTTCAGTCGCGATTGCGGCCGCCTCGCGGATTGCCGGAAGCGCGCCGATGAACTTCCCATGGGATCTGGAGCTCTCGCGGGCACAACCTTCGCCATCAATCGTGAGCGCCTGGCCAAAGACCTGGGATTCGCGCGCGTCGCCCGCAATAGTTTGGACGTCACCTGCGACCGCGATCCCGTGGCCGAGTTGGTCTTCGCCTGCGCCCTCTCGATGGTTCACCTGAGCCGCTGGGCGGAGGATTTGATCATCTATTCTTCGCCGGGGTTCGGCTACGTGGAGCTTGCCGACGCCTACTCCACCGGCAGCAGCATCATGCCGCAGAAGAAGAATCCCGATTCCTTGGAACTGATTCGCGGCCGCTCAGGCACGGTGCTGGGGAATCTCGCGGGGCTGCTGGCGGTGATGAAAGGTTTGCCCTCCGCCTACGATCGAGACCTTCAGGAGGACAAAGCGGCCATGTTCGCCGCCGTGGACACGACGCTCGGTGCCGTGCAAATTGCTTCGCGCGTGGCCGCGACCCTGCGCATCCACCCGGAGCGCATGAAGGCCATGACCGAGCTTGGCTTCCTTGCAGCCACCGACCTGGCTGACGAGCTGGTGC
>JASHTO010000463.1 GCA_030040515.1 Terriglobia bacterium | reverse complement strand
CCGGTTGGCGAAAGTGTGGAGCAATCTTTACCGCCGTGTGCACGCGGCTGGTCGTCGCGCCGCCGATGAGCAGGGGGATATTGAACCCTTCGCGCTCCATTTCCTTGGCCACGTGGACCATTTCGTCAAGCGAAGGAGTGATGAGCCCGCTCAATCCTACCATGTCGGCGTTGGCATCCCGCGCCGTCCGCAGGATTTTCTCGCACGGTACCATCACACCCAGATCGATGATCTCGTAATTGTTGCAGCCCAGCACCACGCCCACGATGTTTTTGCCGATGTCGTGCACGTCGCCCTTCACTGTGGCCATTACGATGCGGCCTTCGGCGCGGGACCTGGCGCCCGCCTGCTTCTCGGCTTCCATGAAGGGAAGCAGATAGGCGACGGCCTTCTTCATGACGCGCGCGCTCTTCACCACCTGGGGCAAGAACATCTTGCCCGAGCCGAACAAATCTCCCACCACGCCCATGCCGTCCATCAGCGGGCCTTCAATCACGCTCAGAGGCCGGCCGAGCTTCTGCCGTGCCTCCTCCGTGTCCGCCTCGATGTAGTCAGTGATGCCTTTCACCAGGGCGTGCTTCAGGCGCTCTTCCACGCTGCCTTTGCGCCACTCTTCCTTCTCCGCTTCCACACGTCCGCCCTGCTTTACCGATTCCGAAAACGCCAGTAGGCGCTCGGTGGCGTCCGCGCGGCGATTCAACAGCACGTCTTCCACCAGCTCGAGAAGATCGCGCGGCAATTCTTCGTAAACGGCAAGCTGCCCGGCGTTCACGATTCCCATATCCATGCCGGCGCGAATGGCGTGGTAGAGAAACGCTGAGTGCATCGCCTCGCGGATGGGATTGTTGCCGCGGAACGAAAACGAAATATTGCTGACCCCGCCGCTCACCTTGCAGTGGGGAAGAGTGGCCTTAATTTGCCGCGTGGCCTCGATATAGCTCACCGCGTAATCCCGATGCTCTTCGATTCCCGTCGCCACGGTGAGGACGTTCGGGTCAAAAATAATGTCGCAAGGGTCCACGCCCACTTCTTCGGTCAGAATGCGGTAGGCGCGCGTGCAGATTTCCACGCGCCGCTCGGTGGTGTCCGCCTGGCCGGCTTCGTCAAAAGCCATCACCACCATGCCCGCGCCGTAGCGCTGGATGAGCCGCGCCCGTTCCTTGAAGACCTCTTCGCCTTCCTTCAGGCTGAGCGAGTTGACAATGCCTTTGCCCTGGATACACTTCAGCCCCGCCTCGATGACGCTCCACTTGGAGCTGTCGATCATGATGGGCACGCGCGCAATATCGGGCTCCGAAGCGATGAAATTCAAGAAGGTGGTCATGGCCTGCTCGGAATCGAGCATAGCTTCGTCCATGTTCACGTCGATGATCTGCGCGCCGCCCTCCACCTGTTGCTTGGCAACGCTCAGGCCTTCTTCAAACTGGCCGCCCAAAATCAGCTTGGCGAATTTGGGCGAGCCGGTCACGTTGGTGCGCTCGCCGATGTTGACGAAATTGGTTTCGGGGCGAATCACCAGCGGTTCGAGCCCGCTGAAGCGCGAAAGGCGCTCGATCTTCGGCGGCACGCGAGGGGGAAAGTCCTTCACCGCGTCCGCAATGGCGCGAATGTGCGCCGGAGTTGACCCGCAGCATCCGCCCACGATGTTGACGAAGCCGCTTGAGGCGAAGTCGCGCAACTGCCCTGCCATGATTTCCGGAGTCTGGTCAAACCCGCCGAAAGCGTTGGGCAGGCCGGCGTTGGGATAGCAACTCGTGAAGATAGGAGCGAGGCGCGAAAGCTCCTCGATGTGTGGCCTCATCTGCTTGGCACCGAGCGAGCAGTTGATTCCCACGCTCAGCAGCGGCACGTGGGAAACGGAGGTCCAGAAGGCTTCGATGGTTTGCCCCGAAAGCGTGCGGCCGCTCAGGTCGATGATGGTGACCGAGGCCATCAGCGGCAGGCGTTTTCCTGTGTCCTCAAGGTAGTTCTGCGCGGCGAAGAGCGCGGCTTTGCCGTTCAACGTGTCGAAGATGGTCTCCACCAGCAAGGCGTCAACGCCACCCTCCACCAGCCCGCGGATTTGCTCGTAGTAGGCATTGCGGAGTTGATCGAAGGTAACAGCGCGGGCGGCGGGGCTGGAAATATCCTGCGACGCCGACGCCGTGCGGCTGGTGGGGCCCAGCGCACCCGCCACCCAGCATCGGCGGCCCGGATTTTCGCGCATGAAATTGTTCGCAGCGCGGCGAGCCACTTGCGCTCCGGCACGATTCAGGTCGAGGATATGGCCATCCAGACCATAATCCTTCATGGAGATGGCCGTGGAATTGAAGGTATTGGTTTCAATGATGTCCGCGCCCGCGTCGAGGTACTTCCGATGGATCGCCGCAATGATAGCCGGCTGAGTGATGTTCAGAACGTCGTTGCACTGGTGCAGGGGATGCGGGTGGTGGGCAAACTCCTTGCCGCGAAACTCGGCTTCGCCCAGCTTGTGAGCTTGAATCATCGTGCCCATGGCGCCGTCGATAATCACGATACGGCGTTCGAGCGTCGCCACGAGCGAGTCAGGGGTGGGACTTTCGTCCATAATCGTGAAGGATGCTTCCTCCCGGCTGCCGGTTTGATGTGCCCGGCAGGCACTTACGTTTCTAGCGAACGCTATTCCAATGGCGCATTTCAGCCTTGCACTTTATAATACCATGCACGTCCAAATCGGGCGCCGGCAACGATAGGGCGCGCTTCATGCTGGATGCGGCTGGGACGCTGGTGCTCATGGTCACAGTGCCGTCTCCATGTGGTCTACGGCTTGACTTAACCACCTGTCTTTTCATAGACATCGTTGGTTCCAGAGAATAAGTCTCTTTGTTATCATCAACATCGCAGGATCAATCAAAATCGAAAAATAAAGTGGCTTGTTTTCATAAACATCGCAGGATCGATCCCAATATTTTGATTTCCCCCGCTGAGCCTCTCGAATCAACTAACTCCTGAAGTTTCAGATTGATACGGCTACCGACATTTTGTTGGTTTGACCTCTAACGCTTTTCTTATGTATGACATCGTTGGTTCCGCTGCGTCCGCAGATTTTGGTGTCTTGTGTTCCTCATACCTTCCCTGATGGTTTCATTCCAACATGCGGCCTGCGTTCACGGCGGCCCGACAAGGCCGCCTGTAGACCGCCACGCGTATGTTAACCTACTGATGACTTATTGTAAAGTGATAATATACAGGCTGGCGAGATTCGTCAAAGTCTGGAAACTATACAGAGCGACATAAATTGTAGCGGCGCTCTACGACCCGTCGCCAGAAGACGGCTTTGGGTCGCAGGGCGAGCGCCGCTACAGCCAAATATACAAACACTTATGTCGTTCCGTATAGATTACTGCCCGCTCGACCCTGCCGGAATAATCGGCAGCACAATCTGCGAAGGCCGCGGGCCGTCGTGATAAATCGTGTTCACGGCGATGGCCCAGCGCCGATTATTGTTCAGAGGCTCGCCGGTGTTGGGATTCACATCAAAGCGCGGGAAATTGCTGCTGGAAATATCCAACCGAATCCGATGGCCTTTTTGAAAGACCAGCGAGGTGGGGTACATCTCGATGGTGAAGGGGTAGACTTCACCGGGATGCATCAGTTCGGCGTGTTCGAGCGAATTGCGGTAGCGCGCGCGCACGATGCTGTCGCCGATGTTCAGGTCGACTCCGGCGGGGAAGTCGTGATTGGGCGGATAGACGTCGATGAGCTTGGCGGTGAAATCGGTGTCCGGAGCGCTGGACGATGCCCACAGCTTGACGATGAGCCGGCCGGTGACCTCGACATCCTCCGTTAAAGGCTCAGTTTGGAACACCAGCACGTCGTTGCGCGCCGAGAGCGGAAGATCGTCATCGCAGGTCCAGATGCTCAGACTGCAGCGCTGGTCCTGGGCGCCGTTTTCCATAAAATCTTCCGTGTCGCCGGGCCGCTCGATG
>JASHTO010000462.1 GCA_030040515.1 Terriglobia bacterium | reverse complement strand
TATTTTGAAACACCCAGCAACCCGATTCTGGAAATTCTGGACATCGCCGCCATCGCCCGCATCGCCAGCGCCCACGGCATCCCCAGCATGATCGATAATACCTTCGCCTCACCCGCCCTTCAGCAGCCCCTGAAGCTGGGCGCCACGGTTTCCGTTCACTCCGCCACCAAGTATCTATGCGGGCACGGCGACGCCATGGGCGGCGTGGTGATTGGCTCGAAGGAATACATTGGGCGCCTCGACCGCGACATTCTGCGCGACTTTGGCGGAGTGATGAGCCCGTTCACGGCATGGCTCATGCTGCGCGGTATTCACACTTTGCACGTGCGCATGCCCGCCCATTGCGCCAACGCGCAGCAGGTGGCCGGTTTTCTTGCGCGCCATCCCAGGGTTGAGCGCGTCAACTATCCCGGACTGGTGAATCACCCCGGTCACGACCTCGCCGAGCGGCAGATGAGCGCCTTCGGCGCGATGATGAGCTTCGAGGCAAAGGGGGGTTATGATGCCGGCAAGCGCGTGATGGACCGGGTAAAGATCTTCGCGCGCGCCGCCAGCCTGGGCGATACGCGCTCGCTCATCGTGCACTCCGCATCGACAAGTCATCGAGCCGTGCCGCCCGAGCAGCGCCAGGCCATCGGAATCACCAACGGCCTGGTGCGCCTCTCGATCGGAATCGAAGCTGTCGAAGATCTGATCGGCGACCTCGATCAAGCGCTGGCAGGGTGATCCGGCAGTGCTCGTACCGCGCAACCGAAAAATCGCCAATCGAACGTGCTGCCCCTGCATGTTTTGGTATGATGGCGGAAGAGGACCTGCGAATGTCCAGGCTCGTCTCAATTCTACTCCTGATCTATTCGTACTTCCTGATCCGAACCCATCTTCCCAAACTTCCGGCGCGCATTCCCACACATTTCAATTCGGCGGGTGTGGCCGACGGCTGGGGAAGCCCCGGCTCACTCTGGCTCATCCTGGGCGCGCAGGCTTTGACTTGCGCAATTTTTCTCGTGGTGCCGCTTCTCGGCCAACGCTATCCCGACACCGTTCATCTGGGTTTACGCCGATTGAGTGATTTTCCCGCCCCCGAGCGCGCGGGAATCCTGACGATGGTGAACCAGATGGCGGGGTACCTGAACGTTGTGCTGAACCTGTTTTTCGTTTTTATGCTGCGCGAAATTATTCGGGCAGCGGAGCAGCCGGCGCGGCACCTGCAAGTATTTTGGCCGGTGGTGCTGGCGATGGGCGGGACAGCGGCCATTCTTTGGTATTACCTGGCAAAATTTCGTAAATTGGGGAAAGGCGAAGGCGGCACGTCCACTCGGGTCACGCCCTGAGCTGCTTCACCACGGCGCTGGCGAATTCCTGCGTTGAATTTTTCCCGCCCAAATCCGGCGTGCGCACTTTGGCATCGGCGATCACTGCCCTCAATGCGCTCATCATGCGCGCGGCGGCGGCGGCTTCACCCAGATGTTCAAGCAGCATCGCGGCGGCCCAGATGGCGGCGATGGGATTGGCGATGCCGCGTCCTGCAATGTCCGGCGCGCTGCCGTGTACGGGCTCGAACACCGGCGGGCCGCGGCGCTCCGTGGGGTTCAGGTTGGCGCTGGCCGCCAGTCCCAGGCTGCCTTGCAGGGCGCTGCCCAAATCCGTGAGAATATCCGCGAAGAGATTTGAGCCCACCACTACATCCAGGCTTTCCGGATGCGTAATCATGCGCGCAGCAAGCGCGTCCACGTGATAACTGGAGACACTGACGTCGGGAAATTCCGCAGCCACGCCGCGCACTGCCTCATCCCACATCACCATGGCGTATTGCATGGCGTTGGATTTGGTGGCGCTGGCCAAACGCTTGCGCGGCCTTCGCTGCGCCTGCTGAAAAGCGTAGCGCACCACGCGCTCCACACCTTTGCGCGTGAATACGGACTCCTGAATCGCCACCTCATCGGGTGTGCCGCGTTTGAATCGCCCGCCCACTCCCGCGTACTCGCCCTCTGTGTTTTCGCGGACGAAGAGCATGTTGACATCTTGCGGACGTTTGGCGCGCAGAGTCATCTCCAGGCCGGGCAGCATTTCCACCGGCCGCAGGTTGACGTAGAGATCAAATTCAAACCGGATGCGCAGCAGAAGGTCGCGCAGTGATATGTGATCGGGAACTGCGGGATGGCCAATCGCGCCCAGCAGGATGGCGTCGAAGGGACGCAGGGTTTCAATCCCATCCTCCGGCATCATCCGGCCGTGGCGAAGGTAATATTCGCAGCCCCAGTCGAAGGGCTCAAATGAAACCGCGAACCCCTTTCGGGTGGCCTTCAAAACCTCCACCGCAGCCGGAATCACTTCCTTCCCAATCCCGTCGCCGGGAAGAAGCGCGAGGCGATAGTTTTTCATCATCAGATGGAAGCGGAGCGCCGCCGCGTCAGCTCACTCGGCGACCCTAACTTTGTGTCACAAGCTCACTCCACCCAAGTATAATCCCGCCGATGCACAAAACTCCGAGGATGTTTCTCAGTGCGGCAGTGTGCTGGATTCTTCTTACCTCCGCAACTCCGGCCGCTCAAGGCGCGGCGAATGTTGAATATCCGCGCGTTCCCCAGGTGCTCATTCTCTCTCTTCAAGGAAATCACTATCCCGCGATTGCGCGCACCCTGGCCACTGTGGGATTTCACGTGCGTGAGGTTGACGCCGCAGGATACACGTCGTCGCGGGGCGGCGCCGCTCCTTTGCTCATTATTCCGGAGCAGGAAGGCCGACAGCTTGACTCCGCGCTCACTCAGACCATCCTGCACGATGTGGAGGCTGGAATGCCCATGCTTCTTGACGGCTCCACGCCTTTGGCGGAGGCGTTGGGGGTGAATACCAGCGGAGAGCGCGGAAAGATTCTTCAATATCACTGGGACCATTACACCTCAGAGCTGGTGCGTTTGCCCGGCCGGATCGCCACCCCTCGGATTCGCGCGGATCGCGCGCTGAAAGTCCTGGCCTTCGGTTCCAATCTTCAATCTCCGTTGGTGGTCTCGGGCAGGCGCGGTGAAGGCCGGTTTATTTACAGCACCATTCCGCTTGAGCCGCGCACCGGA
>JASHTO010000461.1 GCA_030040515.1 Terriglobia bacterium | reverse complement strand
GGCCATGGCGGCCATTGCCAGCGCTGGCGCGCGCCGTGAAAGAGCTGTCATTTCCGCAGCCCTCTGGGAAAAGCACCCCGCGGCAAACCCTAGCGAACGAGTGCCGCTTCTCGATACTACCCCTCAACCCAATCTTAGCACAATTCATCCACAGTTGTTGCGCTGCGCGGGCGGATCTTGTGGAGTTTTTGCAAAATTTTATACACGAACCAGCCGTCGAGGTGCCGCCATCAGTTCACCGTTCAGCAGCCGGTCCCCTCCTCGTTCGATGGCTTCAACCACCACATGTATCCCCATGACAATTTTTTTGCACCTCTATCATGGAACCATGACACGCTCCGCGGGGCCGCATCGCTATCCTGAAAATGAAGCGATGGGTGAGTTGTTGGAACCTGAATGGGAGGCACTTCGGCTGTCGATTTCAGGTCCTAATGAATGTCCAGTCAGCGAGTTGACGGGAGTGCGATGAGCAACCGAGTGGTGCTTTTTCAGCCGCCCTACAGCGGTCCACCCCTGGGACCGCCCCTGAGCTTGCTGAGTCTCGCTTCTCCCTTGCGGGAAGCCGGTTTTCAGGTTTCGCTCGTTGATGCCGCGATCGACCCGGAGTACAAGCGCACACTTGCCGGCGAGCTCTCGGGCGCTCTTGGCCTGGGCATCTCGCTGTTAACGGGAGGGATGATCAAATCCGCGGTGGACGTCTCGCGCTGGGTAAGGAAAGTCCAGCCCGGGCTGCCGATTATCTACGGCGGCTGGCACCCCAGCCTGCTGCCGGAGCAAACTTTGCGCGAGGATTCCCTGGACGCGATCGTGCGAGGTCAGGGTGAAGTGAGCCTGTGCGAAGCCGCCGGGCGGTTGCGCGCCGGCGAATCACTGGAAGGAGTGCGCGGAGTTTCGTTCAAGTCCGACGGCAAGCCGGTTCACAATGCCGCACGGCCTGTGGAAAGCGTCGAACGCCTGCCTACCCCCGCATTTGACCTGGTTGATTTCGATGCCTATGAGAAACGCGCCGGCATGCGGGTGCTTCCCTACGCTTCCAGCGTGGGCTGCCCCTATGCCTGCAACTACTGCACGGACCAGGTGTTTTACAACCGCCGCTTCAACGCCTACAGCGCCGCCCGGGTGGTTCGGGAGGTCACGGAACTTGTCGCGCGCCATCGCATTGGGGAGGTCGCGCTCTTCGACTCCAACTTTCCCGTGAATGTGAAGCGCGCGCTGGAAATCGCCCGCGGTTTTCTTGATTCGAAACTTCGCTTCTTTTGGACCTTTCAGGCTTCCACCGATCTCATTTGCCGCATGAGCGACGCGGAAATCAGCCTGCTGTGTGAATCGGGCGTTTCTCATATGGGGTTCGGAACGGAATCCGCGTCGCAGGAAGTGCTGGCCCTGATGAACAAGAAGCACCAGCGCGTAGAGGAGATGTATGAGACGGCGCGGAAATCCAAGGGCGCGGGCATCCACGTGACCTTCAACGTGATCCTGGGGTATCCGGGCGAAACGGAGGCCGACCGCCTTCAGACTTTCCGCATCATGAGCGATATTGCCGCCCAATATTCCAACGTCAGTTTTTCCCCCAACGTCTTTACTCCCTATCCGGGAATTCCCATTTGGCCCGAGCTCCGGGAGAGGGGAGTGCGCGAGCCGCAGTCGCTGGAAGAGTGGGCCAACGTCGATTTGGGCAGCAACCATCTGCCCTGGCTTCAGGGCCGCTCCCTGGCGCGATTACGGCGTATGCTGGAATTCTTTCTGCTCAACAACCAGATTCGCAAGGTGGCGATGCACGCGCCGTGGATTCGCCGGGGCGTGCGCCGCGCCCTGGGCGCACCCCTACGCTGGCGGCTGCGCAAAAATCAGTTCGCGATTCCCTGGGAACTCTGGCTGGCGCGCACCACGGAGCGCCTGGTCACACGGCGTTCACTGCTGACCGGCCAGGCTTTAGGGCAGGGGATGCAGGATGTGTGTTGAGGGCGCTGGGGATGGTGGGGCTTTGAACGATTTTCCCTCTCCCAAGGGAGAGGGAAAACCCGATGGGGTTGGAGCAAGGAATCAAAGAGAGAGGCAGCGTGGTCGACGTCCTTCTTACCCACTCCTATCACCTCCCTTACGACCGCAAGCAGGCGCGGAAGATGCAGCCTTATCCGCCTCTGGGAACGCTCTACGCGGCGGCCGTTCTGAAGCAGCGTGGATTTTCCGTCGCCTTGTTTGACAGCATGCTGGAGGACCCCGGGCAGGCATTCCCCCGCGAGCTCGACCGCCACCGCCCGAAAGTCGTGGCCATTTACGAAGATAATTTCAACTTCCTGACCAAGATGTGTTTAACGCGCATGCGCGAGGCGTCGTTTGAAATGATTGACGCCGCCCAATCGCTGGGATCGAAAGTCGTGATCAACGGCTCCGATGCCTCCGACCACTGCCGCGAGTATTTGGATCGGGGCGCGGACTTCGTTTTGCTGGGTGAGGCGGAAGAGACGCTGCTGGAGCTGGCGGAATTGCTGATCCGGAGTCGCGGAGGCCGAATTCGCGGCCTTGCGCACCCCGCCGCGCCGGGTGGCAATCCCGTTCGCACACCTCCGCGCCCCCTGATCAGAAACCTGGATAAGTTGCCGCTTCCCGCCCGCGAGTTGATCGACATGGAAAAATACCGGCGCGCCTGGAAAGACGCGCACGGATTCTTCTCACTCAACCTGGTGGCCAGCCGTGGATGCCCGTACCGGTGCAACTGGTGCGCCAAACCGATTTACGGAGATTCCTTCCACGCGCGGTCGCCGCAATCCGTGGCGCTCGAAATGCTTGAGTTGCGGGAGAGGTTTGGTGCTGACCACCTCTGGTTCGCCGACGACTTGTTTGGCATCAACCATCGATGGGTGGCGGAATTCGCGGACTGCGTGGAGGGGCACCGCGCCGCCGTTCCCTTCAAGATGCAATCGCGCGCCGACCTGATGACCCGCGAAACAGTCGTGGCGCTGGCGCGGGCGGGCTGCGCGGAGGTCTGGATGGGCGTCGAGTCCGGCTCGCAGAAAATTCTGGACGCCATGCAGAAGGGCCTGCGCATCGAGCAGGTGGCCAGGGCGCGTGAAAGCCTGCGCGAGAATGGGATTCGCGCCTGCTATTTCCTTCAGTTCGGCTATCCTGGCGAAACCTGGCGCGACATCGAGAAGACCATCCAGATGGTGCGCGCGACGCGCCCCGACGACCTGGGCATTTCTGTGTCCTATCCGCTGCCCGGGACCCTATTCCATGAGCGTGTGCGGGAGCAGTTGGGCGAGAAGACCAACTGGGTGGACAGCCAGGACCTCTCCATGATGTTTAAAGGCGCCTACACCAGTGAGTTCTATCGCGCGCTGCACGATGCCCTGCACGGTGAGGTTGCGTCGTGGAGTTTGCCGGGAAAGTGGAAGTTTTCCCTCTGCAAGGGCCAACCCGACTGCGCCGATTCCGTTGCAGAAGTTTCATCCTTGTGGGCGCGGGTCGAGCAGTTGGAGCAAACCTGCCGGAATTCCGATGCCACGCGGCTCCACATGCTCCTTGAGGCGGGGTAGGGCGGGAACGCAGCGCGGGCGTCTCCGGTTTTGGGAGTCCGATCAGAGCGGACAAAAAATCGGACCCGTCTGCTGTGGCACGGGCATCCTGCCCGTCTGCAGGGGCGGGAAGGCCGTGCCACAAGAGTAGGGGTACCCCTTTTGTGGGTGCCCATCCACAGGGCCGATTCGGCCCCAGGGCAGGCGCCAGGCCTGCCCCTACGACTGATAAATTGCACCGCTCAAACCCATGGACTGCCTGCTCACACACGGATTTTTTCTGGGTGATGATCCGAAAGAACTTCAGATCATGAAGCCCTACGCCCCGCTGGGTATTCTTTACCTCGCTTCGCACCTGCGCGCGCGGGGATTTGACGTGGAAGTCTTCGACACCACATTTTCATCGTGGCCCGAATTCCAAAACCTTCTTGTCCGCGAGCGGCCCTCCATTCTGGGTGTTTATGCAAATCTGATGACGCGGGGAAGCGTGCTTCGCATCTTGCGTGCCGCGAAGGAAGCCGGCTGGAAAACCGTCGTGGGAGGGCCGGAGCCGGGCGCATACGCCGCGGAATATCTCGAGGCGGGCGCCGACGTGGTGGTGATGGGCGAAGGCGAGGTCACACTGGAGGAGCTGTTGCCCGTCCTGCGCAGCGGGCGGGTGGAGAATTTTGGCGCGGTTAAGGGTATCGCCTTTCGCCCGGCGGACGGCCACGTGCAATTCACTCCGGCGCGGGCGCAGATTCCGGATATCGACGCGCAGCCCTGGCCCTGCCGCGAATCGGTTCAAATCGAGCGTTATCTGGAAACCTGGCGGCAGCATCACGGCGCAGGATCGGTCTCGCTCATCACCGCGCGCGGTTGTCCTTACGAATGCCAGTGGTGCAGCCACGAGGTTTACGGCAAGACGCATCGACGGCGGAAGGCGGCGTCGGTGGCCGACGAGCTGGAGTGGATTTTGGCGCGCTACAATCCGGATATGCTCTGGTTTGCCGACGACGTGTTCACCATCCATCACGGCTGGCTGGCGCAATTTGCGGCGGAAGTGAAGCGCCGGGGAATCTCCATACCCTTCGAGTGTATTACGCGCGCCGATCGCGTGAACGAGCGCGTGGCGGACCTTCTGGCCGAATTGAACTGTTTCCGAGTGTGGATGGGCTCGGAAAGCGGCTCACAGCGCGTGCTGGACGCCATGCGGCGCGGCGTCACCGTGGCCGAGGTGCGGAGCGCCGTCGGTCTCTGCAAGTCGCGCGGCATTCAGGCCGGCATGTTCCTCATGTGGGGCTACGAAGGTGAGGAGTGGGAGGACATCCAAGCAACCATCCGGCACGTGAAGGTATCGAATCCGGATATCTTCCTGACCACGGTCGCCTATCCCATCCGGGGGACAGCCTATTTCCACAACGTTCAGGACCGCGTCGTGAATCCTCGGGGCTGGCAGGAAGGATCGGACCGCGATTTTCAGATCCGCGGCCGCCATTCCAGGCGGTATTACCAGCAGGTGGACCGCCTCCTGCGCGCGGAGGTCGATCTTGACCGGCTGCTGCAATC
>JASHTO010000460.1 GCA_030040515.1 Terriglobia bacterium | reverse complement strand
AAACCCGTCCACTCTCCGATGTGGTCATAGCCGGAATGGATGCGGCCTCGCTCGCTCCCTGCTCGCGGTACTCTCAGAATCAGCGCCGCCAGGACTTCGCGCGCCGCCGTGGGCATTGTTGGCCAGGCGGCCGAAAGCATCAAAGTTTCAACGCTCATGGGTTCGGCTGGTTTGGCGTAGCTGGTGAAACGGTGTTTGGTTTTTCCCATAGTGTTCGTTGTGATCTGCTGACGCACAACCGGAACCTCGAATTGCGATGCGAGAAATCTGATAGCTTCGCCGGGCTTGCAGTTGAGCACCAGCATGGTCACGTCGATGGTGGACAGGCCGCGCGCATGACACTTGAAGCACCGCATCTGATTCGCTTTGGCGTGGAAGCTCATTGTGTGCCTTCCGCAGTTCGGGCAGCGGCCCCGGCGCGAGTCACAAGGGATGTTTAACACTTGCAAAACATCCAGAATGGGTATTTCACGCCTTATAAACGCTGCATCGGGAAGCAAACCGCCGCTTGACTTTGGCCGCTGCCTTTCCCCATACTTGGTTCCGCTCACCGCTCTCCGCCTTGACCGGGCGATCCCTGAGAGTTCACAACGTCATCGTTTGCAGCGATGACGTGTGTTTGTCCGATTCATCACACAAACTCAGGCCGTGGCCGCTTGCGCGGAGGGCTCCGAGTGCGGTTGCACTTGGCGCGACGTGAGCCAGTGCTCCAGGTCTCGGCGGTCGTATCGCACGCATCTTTCCGAGAGCTTTATGAACCGCGGACCCTTGCGCAGTTGTCGCCATTTTCGCAACGCATTCGGCGTGAGCCTGAGAAGCTCAGCGGCCTCACTCTCGTTCATCAGTTCGCCCATTTTCCACCTCTGTAATGCTTTTGTCTCTTGGCTTCGCGCTCCGTCTTAAAAAGTCCTTGACATGCACGGCCAAGCATACTAATTTAGCCGCATGAATCGCGGCACAAATCACATTAAGTCCAACGTTCGCCGCTTGTCAAACAATACATCCAACGCTTTGCCGGTCAAAACACCCGTTGAAGCATTACAAGCTCAAGCCAAGCGGGAAGGGGCGAGGATTAGGCGGACGGCCCAAGACTCACTCCTCCAGGGGCTTATTGACACCGCGAACCGTGGGGTGGCACCACTGAGCGAGCCGTTATGCCGCATTTTTGCGGGACTCGCCGATGAAAAGGTAAAGGGAATCTGGCAGACGATTATCCAAGCCTTACAGCGAGGTTCGACTCAACGACTTGCCCGCTGCCCCGTCTGCCAAAAATTCTTTGTGAGAGCGAGGAAAGATCAATCCGCCTGCAGCAAGTCGTGCGCGAACAATCTCCGAGTGCGCCGATGGCGCGAGCGATACCAGGAGAGGTACAAAATCCCGCGCCTTGTGCGTGCCCAATCTTCCGACGGAGGGAAAAAACGATGATCTACCGGCCGAAGGGTTCTCGAAAGTATCGAATGAAGTTCATCGTGAACGGTCAGCTTGTGCATCGGTCAACGGGTTTTGCCAACAAGAAAGCCGCGGGGCGCGTGGAATCGCGTGTCCGGTCAGAAATCATCAATGGCAATTGGGGCATCGTCGAGCGCAAGGCGGCGCCGCTTCTGTCGGATTTCCTCAAGGCTGACTTCCTGCCTTATGTTGACAGCACTGCGGCCAAGCCAAGCACGGCCACTTACTACCACGACGGAGCGAAGCGCCTGCTCGCTGCCGACCTCGCCGGCCTGCCGCTTGACCAGATCACTGACCAGCACGTTGGGCAATTCGCCGCGCGGTTCGAATGCCTCTCACCTTCGACGGTCAACTGCGGCTTGCGAACCTTGCGGCGTGCATTGCACCTCGCGGTTGATTGGGGGAAACTCGAACGGATGCCGAAGATCACCTTGGCGAAGGGCGAGCGCCAGCGCGAGCGGGTCCTGTCGGATGATGAAGCGATGCGCTACCTCGCGGCCTGCCCTCAGCCGTGGCGCGATGTGGCGACGATCATCCTGGGAACAGGGTTACGGCCTGGGGAAGTGCGTCCGCTTCGGTGGGAACACGTGCTATTGAACGGCCACGGTGGGCTGATTCGCGTGGTGGAAGGGAAGTCAAAAGCGGCCCGCCGCATTCTGCCTATGGTGCCGGAAGTCTACCGCGCCCTAAAGTCACGCCACGAAGCGCAAGGAAACCCCTCAGAAGGCTGGATCTTTCCTTCCGCCTCGCGCTCCGGTCACATTGAGGAAAGCTCGTACAAGAAATCGCACTCCAAGGCGCTGGAAACCCTTGCCGAAATTCACGAGAAAGAGCCCGGTGATTGCCCGCAGATCGAACGCTTCGAGCCCTACTGCCTTCGCCACACTGCGCTGACGAATCTCGCAAAGGCCGGCGTTGACGCCTTCACACTTGCCCGAATCGCGGGGCATTCGTCAATTCGGATCACCATGCGCTATTGCCATCCGCAAGCGGACGCCATCGAAAGGGCATTCGAGCAAATGAGCAACCGTCAAGAGGTGGTCACAGAATCGGTCACAGTTGAAAACTCCCTTCCAATCGGTAGGTCTGAAGCCATCAACAAGTAGCCTGTTTTGATGGTGGTATGGCGCGCCTGGGGAGGCTCGAACTCCCGACCTACAGATTCGAAGTCTGCCGCTCTATCCATCTGAGCTACAGGCGCGACGGGTAACCTCAACATTTTCAGTCTAATACAACGAGGAAAACAGTGCAAGATGGGAGGGTTTGGCGGCAGGTGACAGGGCCGAGCCCGGGGTCATTCGGAACTCCCTTTGCCTTGCGCGCCAGCATGGCGCACGCAATTATCGGCAGGTGATTTACCTCACTCGTCTTTGCAGAGAGTTTCTCTGCAATTGTGGGAAGTCTTCTGCCCGTTCAGTTGCTTAAGGCAAGTGCTTCGCCTTGTCAATGGTGCCCCTTTTGTCTTGGGGATTGATTCGTTGTGGTATACTGGCGGCGAATTGAGGTGGGTTTTTGAGATCTTCGCCGCCATGACTCTGGCGGC
>JASHTO010000459.1 GCA_030040515.1 Terriglobia bacterium | reverse complement strand
AGCCACAACAGATCGCGCGGTCGCCAGATCTCGCGCGGAGCGAGGGGCTGAGGCGGGGGCGGTGAAGGGGGAATAACCGACGAGGAGGGGGAATCTTCAGTAGGGGAATTGGGCGGTTCACTCAGCATTGGGGTCTAAAGGAGCAGCTCGTATTGAAGGATACGTCCGTTGGGGAAGAACCGTCAATGACGGGTATGAGATCTGGTCGGAATTGGCTGGCAACTAAGATCGGTTGTCGCCCTGGGTTTGATGATCGCTTATCGCCGCACCCGTTGCCCCATTCAGCAGCGGCGCCAGAGCCTGGCCCGTGTAGGACTTCTTCACTCGCGCCACATCTTCCGGCGTCCCCTGGGCCACGATGCGGCCGCCGTCTTCACCGCCTTCGGGGCCCAGATCGATAATCCAATCGGCCTGTTTCACCACATCGAGGTGATGTTCGATGATGACGACCGTGTTGCCGAGGTCGGTGAGGCGATTGAGCACTTCCAGGAGTTGCTTGACGTCGGCAAAGTGCAGGCCGGTGGTGGGCTCGTCAAGGATGTAGAGTGTGCGGCCCGTCTGGCGACGGCTGAGTTCGCGGCACAACTTGATGCGTTGCGCTTCGCCACCGGAGAGCGTGGTGGCGGCCTGGCCGAGGTGCAGGTATCCCAGACCCACGTCCACCAGCGTCTCCAGCTTCACGCGAATCTGCGGAATGTTCTCCAGCAGCGGCAGCGCATCCTTCGCCGTCATGTCGAGCAGGTCGGCAATGGAAGCGCCTTTGTACTTTACCGCCAGTGTTTCGGAGTTGTAGCGTCGACCGTGGCAGACTTCGCAGGTCACGAAGACGTCGGGCAGGAAGTTCATCTCGATGCGACGCAACCCTTCGCCCTGGCACGCTTCGCAGCGCCCACCTTTCACGTTGAAACTGAACCGGCCGGGCCGGTAGCCCCGCTCGCGCGATTCCGGCAGCATGGCAAACAGGTCGCGGATGGGAGTGAACACGCCCGTGTACGTGGCGGGATTGGAGCGGGGCGTTCTCCCGATGGGCGACTGATCGATGGCGATGATCTTATCGAGGTGCTCGAGCCCGGTGATGGCGCGATGCGCCCCCGGCTCTTCGATGGCGCGATAAAGCTTCTTGGCGATGGCGCGATGCAAGATGTCGTTCACCAGCGTCGACTTGCCAGAGCCCGAAACACCTGTCACCACGGTGAGCAAACCCAGGGGGAATCGCACGTCGATGTTCTTCAGGTTATTGGCGCGCCCACCGAGAACGGTTAGAACTTTCCCGTTGGCCGTGCGACGCTTCGAGGGCACAGGAATGCGTAGTTCGCCGGAAAGGTACTTGCCGGTGAGAGAGTCGGCGGCGGCCGCGATCTTTTCCGGCGTTCCCGCCGCCACCAGGTATCCGCCCTGTTTGCCCGCGCCCGGTCCGAGGTCGATCACGTAATTGGCGCGGCGGATGGTCTCCTCATCATGCTCGATCACCAGCACCGTGTTGGCCATGTCGCGCAGGTGCTCCAGCGTTTCGAGCAGGCGTTGATTGTCGCGGGGATGCAAGCCCACACTGGGTTCGTCGAGAACATAGAGCACGCCGCGAAGTTTCGAGCCGATCTGCGTGGCCAGGCGGATGCGCTGGCTCTCGCCACTCGAAAGTGAAGATGCCGAGCGGCCAAGGCTCAAATATCCCAATCCCACGGCATTCAGGAACTCGAGGCGTTCGTTGATTTCATTCACAATGCGTCCCGCCACCAATTGTTCGCGCGGGGTGAGCTTCAGCCGTGACATCGCTTCCTGCGTTTTGATCACCGGCAGCGCGGTGAGGTCGGCAATGGATAGTCCCATGACTTTCACGGCGAGGCTTTCGGGCCTTAGTCGCCGGCCCTGGCATTTGGGGCAGGTCACGGCGGACATGTACTGGCTGTACCATTCGCGGTAGCTCTCTGAGTTCGACTCGCGATACCAACGATCGAGGAGCGGCAGGATTCCGGGGAATACCGTGGAGGCTGGCGCCTTCTCAGAGATCTTTCCGTAGAGCAGCAGATTTTGCACTTTCTGCGGCAGGCGCTCGAAGGGAGATTTCAAATCGAAACCGATTTGCTCGGCGGCGCGCATCAAGTTGCGCTGAAGGAAGCCCGAACCCGCGCCCGGGCCTAGTCCGCCCTCGAGCAACGGCCGCGACCAATCCACGATTACTTTTGCGGGATCGAAGGAGTACTGACTGCCGAGTCCACGGCAAGCGGGGCACGCACCGTAGACGCTATTGAACGAGAACGAGCGCGGCTCGAGAGCGGGGATACTCATGCCGCATTCCACGCAGGCCCATTCCTGCGAATAGAGGTGCTCTTCGCCGTTCACGACCGCCACTTCCACGATGCCTTTGGCGAGCTTCATGGCGGTCTCGATGGAAGACGCCAAGCGGTTCTCAATCCCCGGTTTGAGCAGCAGGCGGTCGATCACCACTTCGATGGTGTGATTCTTGCGCCGATCGAGCTTGATCTCTTCGTCCAGTTGGCGCAGTTGCTTGTCCACGCGGACGCGAAGGTAGCCGTCGGTCGCGAGCTGTTCGAAAAGCTTGCGGAATTCACCTTTGCGCCCCCGCACGATGGGGGCGAGGATCATGACGCGCGTGCCTTCGCCATTGCCTGTGGAGCCATTTTCGCCGAGCGTCATGATTGACGCCACAATGTGCTCCGTGGTCTGGCGCGAGATTTGGCGTCCGCAGCGGGGGCAGTGCGGTGAGCCGATGGAGGAGTAAAGCAGCCGGATGTAATCGTAAATCTCCGTGATGGTTCCCACGGTGGAACGCGGGCTGCGGCTGGTGGTCTTCTGTTCGATGGAGATTGCCGGACTAAGCCCTTCGACGGTGTCCACGTCCGGGCGCTCGAGCTGGTCGAGGAACTGCCGCGCATAGGCAGAAAGTGTCTGCACGTAGCGGCGCTGCCCCTCGGCGTAGATCACATCGAACGCCAGGCTCGACTTGCCCGAGCCGCTCAGCCCGGTAACCACCGTCAAAGTGTTGCGCGGAACTTCGACGCTGATGTTTTTCAGGTTGTGCTGGCGCGCACCCCGGACTGTAATTCGCTCGATCATTCGCCCTGAGTCCCTCAGCGAGGAATTCCGGCAAAAGCCCAACTTCCCATGCTAAGTCGGTAGTGAGGGGTCGTCAAGAGGGACGGTAGTACCTTAGTGTGAATTTTGGGAGAGGCACCTCGCAACTGCGACCGTCGCAATTGGCTGTAGCGGCGCTCTATGAGCGTCGCATTGTAGGGGCTTGCCATGGCAAGCCCCTACGACGGTCGATAGACCGCCGCTACAGAATTCAAACTAAGACACCATCCGAGGGACCAACGCGAGCTACCGGGGTCCCGTCAAAGTCGCATCGATTTGGACTGCGGGAGCTTGCTCTCGCTTTTCAGGCCGGCAACAAGCTGCCGCACTCCAAAATCCGCCGCGGTCGTCCCCGTCCTGCTATCTATTGGTTGCGGGGTTTTGACGTGACTCTGAACGCGAGCTACAGGCAGTTGTTGCCGTCAACAGTAGAACCGCATAAAATGGGCGCTTTTACAACGGACGCAACCGAGGAGCATTCTGAAATCGCTGAGCGCAAAAATCGGGAACGTGCTGGTTCTCTACGGCGGGTGGGGTTTGTTTGCGCTGTCGTTCCTGGACTCCTCGTTGATGCCGCTGCCCCTGATCAATGACCTGGCACTGATCATGATGGCCAGCCGGCGGCCGGCGTTGTGGCCTATTTATGCCCTCGCCGCAACGGTGGGATCGGTATGCGGAATCTTTCTCTTTTATGGGATCGCGCGCGGCGGAGGAAAGGTCATCTGGCGCAAAACCACGCCTCAATCCATCTCGCGCGCGCAACTCTGGCTTGATCGCAACGACTTTGTGGCAATTCTGGTGGCGTCGCTGCTTCCACCTCCCGCGCCCATGAAGGCGTTTGTGCTTGCGGCGGGACTGCTGCGTGTCCACGCACTGCGCTTCGGACTGGCGCTACTGGTGGGGCGCGGGTTGAGGTTCGCTGCTGAAGCCTGGCTTGGCGCGCGGTACGGTCCCCGGGCGGAAGAATTCGTTCGCCATAACCTGGCTTGGGCGTCTTTGGCAACCGCTGTGTTGATTGTGGGTCTGGCCCTGCTCCGGCGCTGGTTGGTCGGTCGCCGGACGCCCGAAAATTCGGCTCAATCTTTCCCGGGCCCCGGCGGTGAGCCGAAGTAAAAGACTTCGGACCGTGTTAACAAGGAGTTGTCTAAGTCTATTTCCAACGTGAACCCCCGGCTCTGTGGCGAGCCGCGAGCAAAGCGCAGGTCGCTAATGCTCACCAGAAAACCCTGATCATCTTCATCCACCTGCGCCCAGGGGAACCGCGCAAAGTTCAAGAAGATTTTCCCCGGTCGAGTCTCCATGGCCGCACGCAGCGGAGGCGACATCTGCGGCTTTTCGAAGGTCGACAATTCCTCCGGCTCGCTGTTGGCATCCAGCGAATTCACGCGAAACACCTGGAAAGAGCTTTCCGTCTCCACAACACCGGTCCAAGTGAAGGGGTTCAGCGTCTGAGGCAGGGCGCTGAATCGCACTGGATTTTCGCCGGAATAGGTGTGGCTGTCGAGGATGCTCAGCGCGCGGCGGTGAGCGAAGTCACGAATTCCCCAAAGCAATATCATCGCGCCCAGGCAAAATACGGCGCCCGGGGCCCAACGCGGCTTTCGCGCTCCCACTTCCTCGGACACCACGCGCAGCAGCCACGGCACTCCCAGTCCCAGAAGGAACACGACGAGAAGCAGTGGGTCGATGATGGGCATAATGTCCCACGCGTACCATCCTCCACCAAAGGGCAGGAACGGGCGAACGCCGTAGGCGTTGGTGAAATCGAGAAGAAGGTGGCTGCCGGTTCCCAAAAGGGCGGCGAGCAGGAGCCATCGGCTGTTGAGCGAGAGGCCCGGCTTGGGGCGGGCTCGCTTGCCCCACCATAACATCAACCCCCAAATCAGGAATGCTAAGGCGATAATTCCCAGAAAGGAATGCGTAATGCCTCGATGGTATTTCAGGTAGGTAATACTGCTCTGGAATCTGGTCAACACATCGATGTCGGGGGCATTTGCCGCAAGGATGAGCGTCAGCGTGGCAAAGCGCGTCTTGCGGTTCAATCCCGTTTGACTGATGGCGATGCCGGTGAGGGTGTGGGTCAGATTGTCCAAGGTGATCTACCTCACAGCGGCCCGCCCAGGGTTACAGGAAGCGGTGAGCTGTCAGCTTGATTGAGGCACTAACAACGTCAGCGCGTCGGGCACAATTTCGAACTTCGCGGGAATTGCACCGGTTAATTCGCCGTCGAGCTCAAAGCGGATGGTGTTCGCAATTTCGCTGGGAGCCGAAAGCACTTCTATGCACTGATCGAGAGAGACGCCGCTCATTCGTGTGTGCTGCCGCAGCAACACTCCCAGGGCATAGAGCAGGTAACGCAGGCGGCTGCGGCTGGGAAACGAGCAAACGGCAAATCGCGGCTGGAAGAGCCCCGCCGTGGGCGCAAGATGGAGCCATCCGGCGTAAAGACGGGTGCGATGAATCACCGCGAACGTCCCCTGGCGTTCCAGGCCGTCGAGAAGGCAGGAGAACTTCGGAAAATTATAGAGGACGAGCTGGCGCAGCGCTTCCAGTATGTAACCTGTCACACCCAGATGGGTCTTCATCCACGGGGAGAGCTTGTACACGATGTGTGCATCATAGCCGATCCCCGCCACGCTGATGTAGAGCCGGCAGCGGGACTGTTTCGAGGGTCTGTGCTCGGCGGCCGCCTCGACACTCTCTTCCCAACGCGCGCGCCCCAAAGCGATGCGGCGGGGCGTCCAGCGCAGCAGTTGGCGCGCAGCGTGGACTGGATG
>JASHTO010000458.1 GCA_030040515.1 Terriglobia bacterium | reverse complement strand
ACGTTACGTGGATGAGAGCGACGCCCGTTATGTGGTGCCGCCCCTTTACCAGGAAAATCCGGACCTGCGGGAGAAGTGGCAGCAAACCATCGACACCGTCCGCCAAGCCTATGAAGATCTTGCGGAAGCCACCTCTCAATATGTCCAGCAGAAGCACCCGGAAATGGCGCCGCGCGACCGGCGCAAGTGGGCCCGCCAGGCCGCCCGCTCCATTCTGCCCAATGCCACGGAGACCAAGATTTTTGTAACGGGAAATTCCCGTGCCTGGCGGCACTTCCTTGAGCTGCGCGGCAGCGTCCATGCCGATACGGAAATCCGTCTGCTGGCCGTCGAGGTTTTCCGCGTTTTCAAGAAAGAATCACCCAACATCTTCCAGGATATCGAGCTCGTGGATGAGCCCGACGGTATGCCTTCCGTTCGCGTCATTCACTCCAAGGTTTAACAAGGTCCGCCGGCAAGCGTGGACTCGATGCTACGCTGCTCCCGCCACTTTGTTGCCCGAATGCAGGCCGCACTCCTTCTGCGTGGCTTCCTCCCACCACCAACGGCCTTCACGCTCGTGCTGGCCGGGCAAAACCACTCGCGTGCACGGCTCGCACCCGATGGAGACAAAACCCCGGCTGTGCAGCGGGTTGAAAGGAACTTCATTTTCGCGGATGTAATCCCAGACCTGTTTGGAACTCCAGTTGGCCAGAGGGTTGAATTTCACCAATTGTTTCCCAGGCGAAGAGAAAGTGGGATCGACCTGCACCACCGGCACGGCGGCGCGAGTTGAAGGACTCTGGTCGCGGCGTTGGCCCGTGATCCACGCGCTGAGGTGCCTCAGTGCGCGTCGCAGCGGCTCCACCTTGCGTACGCCGCAGCACTCCTGGTGACCGTCACGGTAGAAAGAGAATAGACCCTTCTCTCGAACCAGTTTCTCCACCGCTTCGGGCTGCGGGAAGAATGCTTCAATTGGCGTCTGGTATCGCTCGCGAACCTGGTCGAGAAAGCGCAGCGTTTCCGGGTGAAGCCGCCCCGTATCCAGCGAAAAAACGCGGAACTTGCTTCCCAGTTTCGAGGCCATGTCCACCAACACTACATCTTCCGCGCCGCTGAAACTGATCCCGACGCTGGGAGAGAACATCTCAAAAGCCAAAGCAAGAATTTCACTCGGATGCCGTTGGGAATAGGTCTCGGCAAGCTCGGTAAAATCTTCAACCTCAAGTGGCAACATAGTGTTTTCCTTTTCGTATGTAATTTAACGGGGAATCTGAAATCCCGCTCAATCCGGGAATTGGAAATCAGAGATTCCCGGCTCCGACTGCTTCTTCCCAAGGTCATCCCAAAATCAAGCGGGCTCCCAGGGAGAAATACAAAATTGTGAACAGCCAACTGAAATAACGCTCCGGAATGATGCGGGTCAGCCGGCTTCCCAAAACCACTCCGGGCAGTGAGCCCGCCAGCACGCGCAGGAAGAGGCCGCCATCGAAGTGGCCCATCCATACATGCATCGTCCCGGCCAGCGCCATGGTCGCGAGCCCGTACAGAAGGTCGGTTCCCACCAGCTCGCCGAGCGGGTAGGGAGTGAGGAGCAGCAGAAAGATCATCAGCAGGCTTCCGCTGCCGATCGAAGTGAGCGCCACAAGGAATCCCACCAGCGCGCCTGCGGCAATCAACTTCAGGCGCACGCTCCCCGTCGGAGCGTCAACCCACGTCCCGTGAGGTCTTGCCTTTCCCCTTCGAAAGAATGGCAGGAGGATGGCCACGAAGAACAGCGTGCTGCCCAAGGCCAATCGCAGGAAATGGTCAAGCTCGCTGCCCGGTAACTTGGATTTCAGGAACCCCAACAGCACGATCCCGCCCACCGTGCCCGGCGCCGTTCCAACAATCAGGAAGGTGGCGAGCCTCCAGCGGACCTGTCCCAGCCGGCGGTGTTCAAACACCCCCAGCAGTTTGGTGAATGCGCCGTTGACGATATCCGTTCCGATCAAGGTTACGGCGGGATAGGGTGTGAGCACCATCAAAAGCGGAGTGAGCAGCACACCGCCTCCCGTGCCCGTCAATCCGATCAGCATTCCCGTGATGAATCCTATGAGTGTAATCAACATTCCGGTGCTGCTTGCCTTTCTGGTCCAGCGGCCCCCGCCGTGCAGCTTGCTCTTTGCTTCACGAAGTTGCCCTAAAAGCAAAAACGCCCGCTGCGGTTGCTTCCGTCAGCGGGCGTCTCAGGTCTGAAGTATTGTGGTGAGTCTTACGAATCCCTATTCCCTGAGGACAAAACGCCGCCGGCGGATGGCCTACAACAACACATCTGCACCAAGGCGCTGCCCCTCACGGAATGGAGATTCATGGTCATCAGTTCAACGCGACTCAGTCTACCACGGGCGAAAGATCACGTCAACGTTCTTCGATATCGAGTGTCAAAGCTCTTTAGAAATGTCCCCTTTCTTAGCTCATTAGAAGTGTCCCCTTTTCGTTTGGTTTGTGTTTTTCCTCTCTGGTTCTGGTTTTTGCTTTTCCGTTGGGCCTGCCCGGAGCGGAGCCCTGCGGAGCCCGAAGGGCGGAGCGCTTAGGGCGCAGCGGAGGGCAGGCCCAACGGAGGCCGCGCTGCGCT
>JASHTO010000457.1 GCA_030040515.1 Terriglobia bacterium | reverse complement strand
CTCTCGTGGCGCGCGAACATGTAGAAGTTCAAAATCCGCATGAAGGCAAACGGCACCAGGCTCCAACTGTAGTAATACAACACCATCGCCATGGTGAGCGTCGCCTCGGGAGTAAAATTGCCGCGTTGAAAAACCAGGCGAATGATGTCCTGGCTCAGGAGCAGGCAGAAGACCATCATGGGCGCCAGCAACGCCAGGCTGATGCCCAGCGTATCGCGCAGGATCTGGCGCTCTTCCTGATGCTCCTGGCGGGCCACAGCGCGTGAGAGGCTGGGCAGAGAGGCCGTGCCCACGCTACCGCCCAGCAATTCGGCCAACGTCCCGATAATACGAAATCCATAATTCAACGCGGTCAGGGTTCCGGCTGGAAGAAAAGACGCGATGATGCGCTCCACGATCACCACTCCCTGCCAGCCGAGCGCGCCGCCCAACTGCGCCGTGCCCGAACCGCGCAGGTTGCGGAAGGATTTGCCACTGGCCGCGAGGGTAAGCGAATACCGCGGGCGGAATGACTTCAGAATCTGCAAGCCCAGCGCCGCGACCTGCAACAGGTACCCGGCCAGATACCCCAGGAAGATGCTCTGCGCGCCGAATCGGTGAAATCCCGCCAGGATAACGACGATACACGCCACGTTCCGCATCAGCCCGGTGGCGGTGGAAACGGCGAAATAATGCCGGCTGAGAAGAAACGAGCGCAACGCCTCCCCGATTCCGGCCGGAACGATGATGAGAAAGAGCCAGCGCGAGAGGGTGGTCGCCTCCGCAAATTGCGCGCGGGTGAATCCGGGCGCAATGCCGCGAATAATCCAGGGTGCCGCTGCCGCGCCCACCAGCGAGATCGCACCCAGGCCCAGAAAGAGCATGTTGCTGACGTAACTCAGGCCCCGCCAGGTTTCATGCTCATCCTGGCTCGATTCCAGCGACGCGAAAAACGGCACCAGCGAAAATTGTCCTGTCGCACTCAGAAGGTTGGTGATGATGTACGGAATTGTGTAAGCGACGTAGAACGAGTCCGAGCGCAGCGAAAGGCCCAGCTTCGCGGCGATGCACGTTTCCACCAGAATCCCGGTCAGGGCCCCGAGCAGGTTGAAAAACGCCACTACCGCCGAGCTCTTAAGCATTTGCCGCTTTGGGTTCATTACGGATTTCCTTTGGCCGAAGGACCGCGCTGCGATACTATCAAAATGCAGCAATCCAAAGGGAGATTTCGACGGCATTGACCATGAAAGCCGTATATCTTACGGGCCTCAGGCAAATGGAATTGCGCGAGACGCCCCTACCGAGCCTCACCGCGCCCACGAACGTCCTTCTGCGCGTTGACGCGCTGGGCGTGTGCGGCTCCGACATTCATTACTTTAAAGACGGCAAGATTGGGCCGGGACCTGCCGTGTTTCCGCAAGTGCTCGGCCACGAGTTGGGCGCCACCGTCGCGGAGACGGGCGCCGGCGTGAAGAATCTCCGCCCCGGCCAGCGTGTGGCTGTCGATCCCCTGGTGGCGTGCGGCGAATGCGACCAGTGCCGCTCCGGCCGGCAGAACACCTGCCGCCGCCAGAAATTTCTGGGCAATCCCGGCCAGTTGCCCGGAGCGCTGGTGGAGTACCTGGTGATGCCGGCGGCGTGTTGCAGCCCGGTCCCTGACTCGCTGAACGACGATGAGGTGGCGCTCGTTGAGCCGCTCTCCATCGCCGTCTACGCGGTGCAGATGGCCCAGCTCCGCCCCGGCGCACGCGTGGCCGTGGTAGGCTCAGGACCCATCGGGCTGTGCACGCTGGTGGCCATTCGCGTCCTGACGGATGCCGTGGTTTATGCCACTGACCTCGTGGACGCTCGCCTTGCCGCGGCGCGCGCCTGCGGAGCCGCCTGGGCCGGCAATCCCCTACGCGAAGACGTTGTGGCCGCCCTGCAGCGGCTCGAACCCCTGGGCATGGACGCGGTGTTCGAATGCGCGGGCGAGCAGGACGCAATCGACCAGAGCGTGGAATTGCTGAAGCCCGGCGGCGCCCTCCTGGTGATCGGCATTCCGGAAGTCGATCGCCTGACCTTCAGCATGAACATCCTGCGCCGGAACGAATTGCGCATCCTGAATGTTCGCCGCCAGAACCACTGCGTCGAACGCGCCATCGAGCTGATCGCCAGCGGGCGCGCGAACGTCCGGCCGCTCGTCACCCACCATTTTCCATTCGAAGAAACGCCCCGGGCATTTGACCTGGTGGCTGCGCGTCGCGACGGCGTGGTGAAGGCCATGATTCGCATCTCGCCGGAGGCTTGAATGGATTCGAATCGCCGCAAAACGGCCTCCCACCCTCGGCGCGGGCCGTGATATAATTCTCCTTTCACAATCTGTAAAGAGCCTTTCGTTTGACTCGGTCGATGAACCTCATGCTGCCCGAGGAGGATTGACATGAAACTCCGAATTATGGCCGTGGACGACGAACCCGCCCTTCTGGAACTTCTGAAGTCCCACCTGGAGTGGCAGGGCTGCGAGGTGGCAGATTTCACCGACAGCCGCGACGCCGCGAAGTGCCTGAGCGATGAGAAAATCGACGGCTTGTTCGTGGACGTGAAAATGCCCCATGTGGACGGCTTTACGCTCGTCGAAATGGCGCGCAATTCCAAGCTGAATGCGCGCGTTCCGGTGGTGATGCTCACGGGAATGGACGACGGCGAAACCATGCGCAGGGGATTTGCGGCGGGCGCCAACTTTTTCCTCGGCAAGCCTTTCACTCGCGACCGCATTTACCGCCTGCTGAGCGCCACGCGCGGATTGATGAGCCGCGAGAAGCAGCGCTACGCACGGCTCCCCTACCGGAGTCTCGTAGACTTCATCCTGGATCTCGCTCCCGGCACCTCCCATCGCACGCAAAGCATCGACATCAGCGAAGGCGGCATGATGCTTTCTCCCAGCGAAGGCCTGGCCCTCGGCCGTGAATTGTCCTTGTCTTTCAGCCTTCCCGACGCTTCCCGCCTTGACAATGCGCGGGCCAAGGTGGTCCGCGTGGCTCCGGCAGTGGGAGTCGGCGTGATGTTCCTCACCCTCAATCCGCGCGATGCCAAGCTGCTCGAAAGCTTCGTGATCGACCACCTTGAGGAATAACGCGCGGGCAATCGCCGGAACTGAAGCCCCGCCTCGAATTTCGCTCCAAATTTCTCGCACAATTAATCATTCTCCGGCAAAGGCTGAGGCTTTTACGCTGGCTGGCCCCTCAAAGGGACTTGGTCGCCACCGCCTGGAAGAGACCCCTCACCCTATCACCCCTTCTCCCCTCTCCCCAGGGGAGAGGGGAGAAGGGGTGATAGGGTGAGGGGTCTCTTCGATGAGTGCCGGTTTTCCGCGAATCGATTGTCACGCGAATTTTTCTGCTTACTCCTGAAGCGGGCGCTTGTACTTCTTGGGCCGCTGGTTGTACTCCAGAATTTTCTTCCGCAGGCGGATGGATTTCGGCGTCACCTCCACGAACTCGTCGGCAGCGATGAACTCAATGGATTCTTCCAGCGTCAGCGGGCGGAAGGGGATCAAGCGGATGGCTTCATCGGCCACCGACGCGCGCATGTTGGTCTGCTTCTTTTCCTTCACGACGTTCACGTCCATGTCGTCCCAGCGCGAGTTCTGGCCGATCACCATGCCTTCGTAAACCTCCACGCCCGGCTGCACAAACAACTCGCCGCGCTCCTGAAGATTCCACAGCGCGTAGGCCGTGGTGCGCCCGGGGCGGTCAGCGATCAGCGATCCCGTGAGGCGCGTGGGCAAATCGCCCTGCCAGTCAATGTATCCGTCAAACAGCGTGTTCATCACCGCCGTGCCGCGCGTGGCCTTCAGAATTTCGCCGCGCAGCCCGATGAGCCCGCGCGAGGGAATCGTAAATTCCAGGCGCACGCGTCCGCTGGCCGCGTTTCCAGCGGAGTGGCTCACGATCTTGTGATTGATGCCCTTCCTCATGCCGATTTCCTGCATCAGCACCCCCACAAATTCCTGCGGCACGTCAATGATGAGCTGCTCCGACGGCTCCTGAATTTTTCCGTCCACAGTGTGGGTGATGATTTCGGGCTTGCCCACTGCCAATTCATAGCCTTCGCGCCGCATCATCTCGATGAGAATCGCCAATTGCAGCTCGCCGCGGCCCATCACCTTGAAGGAGTCGGGGCTTTCCATCTCCTCCACGCGAATTGAGACGTTGGTGAGCAACTCTTTGTCCAG
>JASHTO010000456.1 GCA_030040515.1 Terriglobia bacterium | reverse complement strand
GGGTACCAGCCGGCGTCGATCAGCATGTACTGGAGATGATGCTCAGCGGCGAAATCGATATAGTGCTCCATGGTGGCGATGTTCATTCCCGGCGTGAAGTCAACGTTGGTGTCGTAATTGTCGGACCACCAGTTCCATACCGCCTTGCCGGGCGTGATCCACGAAATATCCGGGAGCGCCGAGGACGGGTTGAGATCCAGAATCAGGTAGTTGTTCTCAATCAGGCCGCCGGGGCGATCGTTCATCAGCAGCACGCGCCAAGGTAAAGTCCTGGGCGCGGACCCCACCGCCACTTCATCCATTCGCTCAGGACCGGGCGAGAGGCGGCTCACGAGGGCATGGTCGAATCCCGGAACCCCGCTCACGTACATTCCCGGAAAGTCGGTAAGGTCCGCTTCCAGCAGCGCCACCCACGGGCCGCCGGGAATCTGCACCAGCAGCGGCAGATTGATGATGGACGCGGGCTTGATCGTCTTCAGATCCGTCGGAAAATATTCACCTTCGTTGTCGGTATTGAATCGGCCCTTGTTCAAGGCGAAGGCCGTGGCGTCGCGGTCGAAATAGAACCCCGTGTTCTCCGCCATGAGCGTGTATTTTTCCAGGGCGCTTTGCTGCGGCAGGAAATATCGGAATGCGGCGCCTTCGTTGTAGGCGCGGAAGATCACGTCCAACTGACGGCCGGGCGCGTTCTTTTCCCGCAGCGAAACCCGAAGTTGATTGTAGTGGTCGGGAACCTCGCGCAGCACGCCGATGGGGTTCGTCCACGTGCTGTCGTGGGAATGCCGGTCCGTTCCGATCACTTCGAAATCGTGATCCAGAGCGGGTGCGCCCTCGAAATCCAAACCGAGCGGCGAGTCGGTGAGTACCGGCACGCCGTGGTAGCTCACGCGGTAGTAGGCGCGCTCACCGGGCAGGTAGGGCTGGGGCAGGGTTTTCAGACCGACGGAAATCACCACCTTGCCGTCAGGCGAGGCAACGGTAAGGTCCTCCGCGCCGCGTGTGGGGCGAGCCGCAGCCGCGCTCAGCATGAATACTGCCGCGAGCGAGAGAGATGTGAATCCGCGAGCCATGGTATCTTCCTCCTACAGGACGTTGGATCGAATCGCGCGTAAGGCTTCAAGGTGCTTGAGTTTCCGGCAGGCCGATTCGTATTCGGGAAAGTTCTTCTCGGCCTCGCGAAACTCGCGCGAATGGACGACTCGCCGGTGGCCACGCCTTTCCACCGGGAACCGGATGTGCAGCATTTCGTGGTAAACGATGTACTCCACCAGATAGCGCGGCACGGCAGGTGAATCAAGCTTGCGGCTGACAATGATCGCCCCGTGCCCGGAATCGTAATGCCCCAGAATGCGCCGGGAATTGTGACGGCTCCAGCCGAGACGGGACAGTGGAATCTGTCCGTCAAAAAAGCGCTGATTCAGGCCGTGAAAAATCTCCTCCAAGTCATGATGGCGGCCCCGCGGCGGCAGCAGGCGCTTCCGGCTGCGCTCACGCCGGGCTTCATCAATGCGGCGGCGAATTTCCGGCCGGAACGTGTAGGCGAGATAACATTCCCGCGCCTCGCGCGATGCGCGCCGGTGGAAAATCTTGCAGAGCAGAATTTCCGCCAGAGCTTCGAGAACCAGCGGGGAGGCTTCCGCCAGCACGTCGGAAACTTGCGCCTTCAGGAAGCCGTTCCGCAGCGCGATGGTGCTGCGCAATCCCGCAAAAGGGTGAAACTGCGCGCCCAGGCTCGCCACGTGCGAGCGAATCCGCAGGCGCGACAAAACGCGCTGGAAGACTCCCGAGAGATCGGTTTGCGAGCTGAGCGGCAATGCGAGTTGTTCGGCCTGATTCATTCCGGGAACGGCCAATGGGATGGACCACAAAGAAACTGGAAACGCGCAAATGGGGAAGAGATCCCAGTTTCCAGTTTCACTTCCTTTCAATTCACAACCTGAAGCTCCCCGCTAATCTTCGTCCGGGTCAGTGGGTGGGCCCTTCTCGTGCTCTTTCTTGCGCAACTTTTCTTCCTGCCGGTTGACCTTGTGTTCATCCTTCTCGCGGGTTTTCACGGTCTGGGCGTCAGCCTTCTCCTCCTGCTTGAGCTCACCAAACATTTTCGTCTGTTCGGAAAAAGCTTTGGTGGCGCCGTCCAGCGCGTCCGTGAAATCATCAATGGCGTCGCCGAGGGATTTTTGATACGCGTTGAAGTAGGAATCGGGTGAATCCTGCGCATGCCGCAAGACTTCAAGTTGGTGCGGGCCCAATTCCAGGATTTTCTTCAGGCCGGCGCGCATGTCATCGCGGCGGTCAAAGTGGCCGTCAATCCAGTCCTTCATCGCGTCGGTGATGCGTATATATTGGTCGAGCTGGGTGTTAAGGTAGCCGGGAATATCGTAATCGGGGTCCGGCCGCCGGTTGCGGAAATCGTCAAAGCGCTCCACCCGGACTTGCGCGAACGCCATGTATTTCTCGATTCGCTCGGATGCCCCCTGGGCGTCACGCAGCTCGTCCACTTCATCGTCACTGAGGAAATCGGGTTTCTGCACTCCGGCAGCGATGCCCAGCATCGTGACG
>JASHTO010000455.1 GCA_030040515.1 Terriglobia bacterium | reverse complement strand
AGAACCCATTGCAAAACCTCATGGAACTTGATGAAATGCTTGACCAAACCCGAGCGAAGCCAGAAAGCTGGGAGAGACAACGCGTTAAGCCCTTTGTTTTCAGCAGGCCGATTAGGCCACCGGTCTTGGAATTGGAGATGGACGCCTTTGGCTTCATGCTTTCAATGCCTTATCGGGGGTTTTGAAATAGCTTGTAGGGAGAAGGAAAAGGATTTCTAATTGCGCGTCGGCGCGCGCGTAAAACAGGGTTCTCCCTCTCCCCGGGGGAGAAGATACTGGGTCAGCTTGCAGGTTGGGAGGGCAGGCTGGCACTTTGAATCGGCGGGGATGGGTAGCTTTCGCTGGCGCTTACGGCCACCACCAGCGCGGCGTTGCAACCCTTCCATTCCACCGGGCGGGCCAGCAATCCCAGGGGAATCGTGCGGCCATCCTTCACGCGCTGGCGAGAGGCGATGGGGCCGTTCAGGGCGTCGCCGCCGGAATTTCCGTCGTCAACCTTTGGGACAATGGTAAAGAGGTCGGTGACGCGCAATTTGGAGAGATCTTCGCGGGATGACCCGTGCAGGCTCAGGGCGGCGTCGTTAAATTCCAGAAGCCCCAGGGTTTCCACATCGTACACCCATGCCGGAACACGATTGACCTGCATCATTTCGAGCAGCCGGCCGAGCAGCTCCCGCTCGCGCGCCTCGGCTCCTTCCCGCAATCCTTTTTCAATCTTTAGATCATCCGCTGCCTTCATGAGTTCAACCGAATGGTCCACCACGCGGTCTTGCAAGGCGCGATTCAGTCTTTGAATTTCCTGCTCCTTCTCCTTGCGTTCGGTAATGTCGGTGCAGATCCCGCAAAGCGCATAAACTTCCTGCTTCTCATTAATCAACGGAACGCGCGCCGAGAGGTAACTGCGCGCTCCGCTCTTCTGGCGGATCACTTCTTCAAATTCCAGGGCTTTTTTGGCCCTAAAAGCCTGCGCGTCGTGCTCGGCAAGGTGGCGCGTCGTTTCCAGTGGGAAAAGGTCCTTGTCGGTTCTCCCCAAAATTTGTTCGCGTTTGACCTGAAAGCACTCCTCCAATCTGCGATTCACCAAGGTGTAGCGGCCCTCAGGATCTTTCACGAAGATTGCGGAGGGTGAGCCGTCAAGAATGGCCGCCAAGCGCGACTGGCCCTGGCGAATTTTTTCTTCTGCCAGCTTGCGCTCCGTAAGGTCGCGTGCCACCTCCGCAAAACCCACCAGCACGCCCTGTTCGTCGCGCATGGCGCTGGCGATGGCGTTGGTCCAGAAGCGCGAGCCATCCTTGCGCACGCGCCATCCTTCGTTCTCTGCGCTGCCCTTTTCGGCGGCCTTCTTCAAAAGCGATTCCGGCACGCCCGCTTTTCGGTCATCTTCCGCGAAAAATACGGAAAAGGGTTGGCCGATGATTTCATTTGCTTGATAGCCCTTGATGATGGCTGCGCCTTCGTTCCAGCTTGCCACGCGACCCTCGGGATCAACCATGAAGAAGGCATAATCCTTTACGCTCGAAATCATTGACCGCAGGCGCTCCTCGCTGGCATGTAGAGCCGCTTCCGCGCGCCGGCGTTCCGACAAGTCCTGCCTGAAAACATAATAAGTTGAGAAGAGCAGAACCAGGCTGAGGAGGGCCAGAATGGCTCCGCCCGCGATCGCCTCCGTCAAATTCCGCCGCCAGGCGGCGTCACGCGTTGCCAGAAGCTGATTCTCCTGCAAGCGCATCAGCCGGAAAGTGTTGCGAAGCGTCGCCATCACTTGCTGGTCTTCGTTGAGCAGCTTTGCCTGCTCCGCCGCCGGCGTGGTGGGCGACTTCGCTGCATTTACGGCCTCTTGCATCAGCTCCAGTTCCCGGTCGACGAGCTGTTTGATTTGCACCATTCGTTGTTGCTGGCTGGGATTGTCCAGGGTGTACATGCGCAGGCGGTCGATCACGCCGGGAATGCGCCCGCGCACCAGCTCGTAGGGGCGGAGGAAAGACGGATCGCGAGTGAGCAGATAACCACGCACGGAGGTCTCCGCGTCGTCCAGGCCGGTGCGCGCTCCTTCGATAGACTCAATGACAAGATGCGTGTGGATTACCTGGTCGCTGGTTCTTACGAACCCGACAATCAATGCATAGGTGATCATCCCCAGACTGCACAGAACCACCGCGGCAATCGCCAAGCCTAATTGAACCCTTCTCTCAATTGGCCACTTCATGCCTGCCTCCTGGCACCCACACCCCCGCGCCAAGACTCCAGACGAGTCCACCTTTCAACTGCGGGGGGAAATTCCCCGAAACCAAATATTGAGTCTCTTCTCAGTACCCTGAATGCATTCCATCACATCCCGCGCGGAACGGGATTTCGGACATTTTGACCCGCACATATTACGCTGATATCTTTAAGGAATAAAGCCCATTGCGTTGAATTCAGGAGGGCAACGGGGAGATGGGAGGCTTTGCGGCAGTTCGCGTGCCCCCCTCGACGATTCGCCGTGTGTCTCCAATTTCAGTATTATTATGGAGGGCTGGATCGCGTAAGCATTTCCAATTCCGAAGGGGGGTAGGCGGAAGTTGATCCACGAGATTGTTCCGGTCGGGATGCTGGCTTGTAATTGTTCGATTCTGGGGGATGAGACTGCTCACGAAGCTGTGGTGATTGACCCTGGCGACGACATTGAGCAAATCAAAAAAATTCTCGCCAAACACAACCTGCGCGTGAAATACATTGTTGCTACTCACGCACACATCGATCACGTGGGCGGAATCGAGAAACTCAAGAAGGGCACAGGCGCGGCCGTTCTGATGCATCAGAATGATCTGTCCCTTTATCAAAGTCTCGCCATGCAAGCCGATTGGTTGGGTGTTGAGCCGCCCAATGTGGCCGAAGTGGATCAATTCCTGAGGGAAGGCGATTCGCTGCGCTGGGGTGCGCTGAGTCTGCAAGTCCTGCACACGCCGGGACACTCTCCGGGCAGCTTGTCGCTTCATCTGCCGGGAGAATTTGAGCGGATTCTGAGTGGTGACACGCTGTTTCAGGGAAGCATTGGCCGCACGGATCTGTGGGGCGGTTCCTGGGATGATATCCTGAGATCGATTCATAATCGGCTGCTCGTCTTTCCCGATCAAACGCGAGTTTTTCCCGGGCACGGTCCGCCCACGACGATCGGAGCGGAACGGGAATCCAATCCCTTCCTTCGTCTCAAGCGTGACTGATCGTCGCCGGCCTTTGAGAGGTGTTTTCAGGAGGCATTCGATGGCTCTGGATATCCGCACAAGGTTTGGCATCAAGAAAATTTACCGCGGTTCGCAGGTGGTTTTCGGGGAGCGCGCCCATCTGCAGGATCTCCTGCGCTCAGTCCGGGCCGCCCAACTTCCCCGCACACGCAAGTTGGCGGAGATTCGTCAGCTCAAGCGCATGATCGCAGCCCGCACGAAAGACTTGAATCAATTCAGCCCCGCTTGGGACAACAAGTTCAAACAGGTGCGTAATCCGCAGACCACCGGCCAAACGCTTTTGAAAATCGGCGCCGCCCTCCATCCCGATGACTACCTGCTTGCCCGCGGCTTGACCGAACACGCCGACGCGCCGCCGGAGTTGCTGGAAACTCTGGCCGTGCATCCTTACGCTGCGGTACGTGAGAATGTGGCACGCCACCCGCACACTCCCGTCACCGTTCTGCGCGGAATGGCGGAGGATAAGCGCGAGCCCTTGTGGTTCCTGGTGGCCTGCAATCCCTCCACGCCCACCGATCTGCGCGCCCGCCTGCGCGAACGCATGAAGCAGTGCCCCCAGCCTGCGGGCTGAGTTTGGAAAGTCAAAATGCGAACCTGGCTTCTGGAAACTTGAAATCGGGAACTGGCTCCCGAAGCCTGTGGACCCAGCCACCCGCCTGCCGAAACCCTCAGGATCGTCTTGCACTCAGCAATCACCAATGGCCAAACCACCAAATGACCAAATCAAGAAATGGCCCAATTCTTAATTGGCCGGATTGGCTCTTTACATCATCTACGTTCTAGACTAGATTGGACTAGTATACAGGCCATAGGAGCTGGAAGGCCATGCTCGTCACCCTCGATGGAAATTTGCGCAAACCGCTCTACATGCAGATTCGCGACCAGATTCGCGGGCGAATTCTGAGTGGCGGGCTGAAGTCGGGAGACCGTCTCGAACCCAGCCGCGAATTGGCGCATCAACTGGGGGTGCATCGCACTACGGTGGGCAACGCCTATGCGGATCTCGAATCCGAGGGGCTGATTCAAGGAACTGTAGGGCGGGGGACATTTGTCACCCCGCTGGCAGAAACGATGCGCGCTCCGCGCAAGGCGCCGGGACGGCCCACCCAAGATATTTTCTGGGAAAGTTTTTTTCCCAAGGAAGCCCGCGATGATTCGTTGGGCCGGCTGATGGCAAGCTCCGCCGAAGAAGGCGTGATTTCCTTTGCCGCCGCGCACGGGTCCGAGGAACTGACTTCGCCGGACCTGATCCGCCGCGCCGCTGACGCCGTCTTGCGCCGCGAGGGAGGCCGCTTGGTCCAGTACGGCTCCACAGCGGGCTACCACCCCTTGAAGGCCTATCTGCAAATTCGCTTGCGCCGCGATGGAATTCCCGTTGAGCTCGACGAAATTCTGGTGACTCACGGTTGCCAGCAATCGCTTGACCTGCTGCGCCGTGCGCTGGTCTCTCCGGGTGACTCCGTGGTTTGCGAGAATCCCACCTACACGGGGCTATGGAACGTTTTCGAGTCGCCCAGCGTGCGCCTGCTGGGCGTTCCGGTTACACCCGAAGGAATGGACCTTGACGCGCTCGAATCGCTGCTTGAACAGAATCGCGTCAAGCTGATTTTTTCCAGCCCGTCGTTTCAGAATCCCACGGGGTTCACCATGCCGCTCGCGGTGCGGCAGCGTTTGCTGGAGATCGCGCGGCGCTTTCAGATTCCGATTGTTGAGGACGACGTTTACGGAGCGTTGCGATGTCGTGGCCGCCAGATTCCTCCCCTCAAAGCTCTCGACCCGGCGGGGCTGGTGATCTATTTGAACAGCTTTTCCAAAGTTGGATTCCCCGGTTTACGCGTGGGTTGGATCGTTGCGTCGCGACCGGTCATCGAGCGCCTGCAATGGGCCAAGCAGCGTGCTGACTTGCACACCAACGTGCTGGGCCAGGCCGTGGTGCAGGAATTGGGGGCGCGTGGCCTGCTGGATAAGTGGATTCGTAAGACATGCAGGGTTTACGCGCACAAGCAGGATGTGCTCCGTTGCGCACTCGCGCGCCACTTCCCGCCGGAGGTTCGCGTATTCTATCCCGAGGGCGGAATGTCCGTTTGGGTGGAGTTGCCGGCGTTTATGGATGCAGAGGAACTCCTTGTTAAAGCCCGCGAGCGGCGCATGACCTTCGCCCCCGCGCGCTATTTCTATTTTCAGAATCCCCGGCATAATGCTTTGCGTCTGTGTTACACCGCTCTCCCCGATGAAAAAATTGAAAAGGGGGCGGCCATATTGGGAGATTTGCTCAGAGCGGAAATGCGCCGGGCGAGGAAGGGAAGGCCGGGAGCTTTGGCCGGGGCCAGTGTGGCGCTGGTCTAAATGTCAGAATGCCTTGGTGGAGTGAGAATGGAAGCAACTAAAGCCAATCCCATGGCAGGCCCGCGCAATGCGCCGCTGGAAATGACTCCGGAGGAGTTTCGCGCGCTGGGGTATCGCCTGGTTGATCGGATTGCGGATCTGCTGGGTTCATTACCTGGCCGGCCGGTCAGCCCTGCAGAATCGCCACTTAAAATTCGGGCGCTCCTGGGAGATTCGCCCCTACCCGAGCACGGGACATCTGCGGAGACTTTGTTGGAGGAGGCGGCGAAGCTGTTGGTGGAGCATTCGCTTTTCAACGGCCATCCGCGCTTTTGGGGATTCATCACCTCACCTCCGGCGCCGGTGGGGATTTTGGGAGAGATGTTGGCCTCAGCCATCAATCCCAACGTAGGGGGATGGATTCTCTCGCCCGTGGCGAGTGAGATTGAGGCGCAGACCATCCGTTGGATTACTGAAATGATTGGATACCCCCGCGACGCGGGCGGAATCCTGGTGACGGGTGGCAACATGGCCAACATGGTCGCGTTCCTTGCCGCTCGCAGGGCTCGCGCCCCTTGGGACGCGCGCGCGCGCGGATTGGCGGGCGAGGGCTCGCGCCGGTTGCGCATCTACGCCTCGGCCGAAACTCACACCTGGCTTCACAAGGCCGTCGATTTGTTCGGCCTGGGCCTCGATTCCATCAACTGGGTTTCGGCGGGCTCTGATCAGCGCATCAACACCACAGAGTTGCGCGAGAAGATTTCCGCTGATCGCGCCCGTGGCGAGCTGCCCTTTATGGTCATCGGCACGGCGGGGACGGTGAGCACCGGCGCGGTCGACCCCCTGCCGGAAATCGCCGCCATCGCGCGCGCGCAGGATCTCTGGTTCCACGTCGATGGCGCTTATGGAGGCTTCGCGGCGGTCGCCCCAAACGCCCCGGCGGATTTGCGTGGAATCGCCGAGGCCGATTCCGTA
>JASHTO010000454.1 GCA_030040515.1 Terriglobia bacterium | reverse complement strand
GCTCCAGGACCCGATTCGTAGTCCGCGCGGTCATAGAGGTTGTAATTCGGTTGCAGGCTCTGGTAAGCAGGAAAGCCATGCTGTTTACTCGTCCGCAGCGCTTCGCTCAGCCGGTCGGCCTTGTAATTGGACGCGCCAATGGCTCGCACTTTCCCCTGCTTCACTAATTCCGCGTATGTTTCCAGAGTTTCCGCCAGCGGTACGCTCGCGTCATCCACGTGCGATTGGTAGAGATCGATATAATCGGTTTGAAGCCGCCTGAGAGAATCTTCCACGGCCCGCAGGATGTAACGCCTGGAGAGCCCTTTCTGGGTGGGACCCATTTCCATCCCGACTTTGGTGGCAATCACCACCTGCCGGCGCTTGCCGCTGCGCTTCAACCAGTTTCCCAAAATAGTCTCCGACTCGCCGCCCTTATTACCCGGCACCCACTTCGAATAGACGTCGGCCGTATCGATAAAATTGCACCCCGCAGCAACGAAGGCATCGAGCAGCCGGAATGAGGTGGGCTCATCCACGGTCCAGCCAAAAACATTTCCCCCGAAGGCCAGGGGCGATATTTCCAGCCCGGAATTTCCCAGTTTTCGCAGATTCATTTAATGTTCCTCCTGTGTTTGGATGCTTTCGGCCCGAAATGCGCCTCATAGAATGACAAGTCTCGCATCTTCATGGCGGAAAGTCCGGTGTCAGATTCCTGTCTGTAACACCTCAGTGCCAGGACTGTCAAGAAAGATGCCTAGTGAGGCGGTAATCTTCGAATTGGGGTGCAAGAAACCCAGACCATTTACATTCACTCTAGAGTAGGGGATGCTAACTCCAACCGATGGCCTCCGGGTTAGAAGGGAATGAGCAATGCGGCTCTCGAATCATCCAGCGGAAATGCTGACTCTCACTCTGGGTTTCGCGCTTATCGCGGTCCCGTCGTCACTAAGAGCACAAACGGCAGGCAGCACCGTGTCTCAGCCAACACCTGTCTCTGACTGGCAGACCGCTGCCGGGGGCAAGATGTCGTTTGAGGTGGCTTCCATCCGGGAGTCACAGGATTTTGTTCACACCATGAACTTTCGCTGGGACGATGAGGCGCCTTTTACCCCCAATGGCGGATATTTCTCCGCGCGAAACTCCCTGGTGAATTACATCGAGTTCGCATATAACCTCCCGCTGACGGACGACGAGGAACGGGTGCTGCTTGAACACCTGCGCAGATGGGTGCGCGAAGATAATTTCGTCATTCAAGCGCGCGCTTCGGGCAATCCCACGCGCGACCAGATGCGGCTGATGATGCAATCACTGCTCGCCAACCGCTTCAAACTGGCCTTGCACTTCGAAACCCGGGAGGAAACGGTGCTGGCCCTGACGCTCATCCAGCCGGGAAAGACCGGTCCCGCCTTGCGTCCGCACAGCGAGGGCCCGCCCTGCGATTCTCAGGTTACAACCCCGGCAGGCAGTTCCGGGCAGAGCGGAACAAAGCCTTTCCCGTTCAAATGCGGATTCAATGCTGAGATTGACCTGCCGAACCACCAGCGCCGGCTGGGTGCGCGAAACATCACGATGGGTAAAATCGCCAATGGGCTGGAAAGAGTCGAGTGGCTGGGGCACACCCTGGTGGATCAAACCGGACTAAGCGGCAAATATGATTTCCAGATCGAATGGTCCCCCGCACCTTCCGGCGCAGCACCGTTCGCTGATAACACCCAAACCGATTCCGGCGGGCCCACGTTCCAAAAGGCACTGAAAGACCAGCTTGGCCTCAAACTGGTGAAGCGCCAGGCGGCTGTGCGGGTCCTGGTGATCGACCACGTGGAAAAACCAACGGAGAATTAGCGGAGGAAAAGAGGTTGCAGGTGCCGGCTCCCAAAATGATCCTGTTCTTCACTCCGGTGATTTGACCTGTGCCTCGAGGAAAATTTCAATGCGACTGGTGTTCCACACCGCGATACCCGTACAAAAGAAGTCGGCATCTTCAGTCCAGATGTGACAACCTCAAGCGAGCGAAGCAGCAATGACGGGCCAGTCATTCTCGTCGCGGCCGCGCAGACGTCGCCGCGCATCGCTTTCAAAGGGATCGTAAAGATCGCGGCCAACTGGTTCAACAAGGCTTTGGAGGTATTGAAGCGCGAGTGGCACATCCAAGTTGAGGTTGCATCACTTTTTGAGCAAGTGCGGCAGGTGCTTACGCACTTCATCGAAGGCAAACTCGGGTGTGTAAAATCGAACGCCGCGAGCCGAGTAGGTTTCGATGATCTGCCGAACGCGGCGTCCTAGCACTGCGCGAATCAGGATATTGGCATCAAGAACGATCATGTCAGCGTGCCGAACCCCTCCGCTGTCGGCGGCGCCGCTTGAATTCCGCCGCAAATTCCTCTTCGTTAACGTCGGCCAACGCCGCGGCCAGCCGGTCCGCTGCCGCTCTCAGTTCGGAAGGGCCGGCGGTGGAAGGGCTCCTTCGCCGGGTAGGCACGTAAACGCCCAGAGTCTCACCGCGCCGCGTCACCGCCACTGGATCACGAGCCTCCAGGAAACTAGCAATCCGCTCGCGAAATTGCCTGACCCCCACTTTAATGGTGCTCATGGTATTCCTCCATTCCGGAGATAAAGTGTACACCTATGCGTACGCCCTGGCAAGTTTCCCCTGACGCAGCCCAAAAAGACTTTAATTCGCGAAGAAAGGAAGGAACCGCCCCAGAACTTACTAAAACATAAGGGCCGGTTGTTAAGATTACAGCATGATTTGTGCCAACGGGGATTTGCGAAGGTAAGCCTGAAAGTGAAAAGGCGCAGACTCCAAGCAGCCCGCGCCCCTTGCGGAGGAGAAACCCTAGAAAATCTCGAACCGTTCCTGGTGAATCGACGGATCGGTCTTGATCATGACTTCTTTCTTGGTCAGCGATTCGAGTTCGGCGATCAGGCTGCCTTCGCGCGATTTGAGCGCCTTGGCGACGCCCGGGTTGACGCGCAGCGTGAGAATCTTGCCGTCAATTCCCTTCGCCATCTTGCGCGCTTCGGCCAGGATTTCGTTGCAGACGGTATTGACGGATTTCACCCAGCCCGCGCCGGCGCAATATTCGCAGGGTTCGCAGAGGGTGCGCTCGAGCGACTGCTTGACGCGCTTGCGGGTGACGGCCACCAGCCCGAAATCGTGAAAGGAAATGACCTTGGTGGGAGCGCGGTCCCCGCGCAGGGCTTCTTCCAGTGCCTGGACAACCCGCGCGCGGTTGCGACGCTCATCCATGTCAATGAAGTCGATCACAATGATTCCGCCCAGGTCACGCAGGCGCACCTGGCGGACAATTTCGTTGACCGCGTCGATGTTGGTCTTGACGATGGTGTCTTCCAGGCGATTGGTCTTCCCCACGTACTTGCCGGTGTTGACGTCCACGGCCACCAGCGCCTCGGTTTGATTGATGACGATGTACCCCCCCGATTTCAGCCACACTTTGGGCTTGAGTGCCTTGTCGAGCTCCGCCTGAATTCCAAACTCTTCGTAGAGCGGCGTGTCGCTGGTGTAGAGTTTCACCTTGCCCACCAACGCGGGCTGGCAGCGGTTCACAAAGTCGAGCACGCGCTCGTAATCAATTTCGTTATCCACACGCACGCACTTAAAGTCCGGGGTCAGCAGGTCGCGCAGCAGGCGTTGCACGAGGTCAAGATCGCGGTGGATCAGCGCCGGGGCGCGCAGGCGCTCCGACTTGGCGCGGATTTCCGCCCACAGCGTGGAGAGGAATTTCAGGTCGGCCTTGAACTCCTCTTCCGAGCGGCCCTGGCCCGCCGTGCGCACGATGAATCCGCCGGTCAGCGTGCCGCGGTTTTCCAGAATAATGTTGCGCAGGCGCAGGCGCTCCTCCTCGGAAGCGATCTTGCGCGATACTCCGATGTGGTCGATGGTGGGCATGAAAACCAGGTAGCGGCCGGGCAGCGCCACGTGCGAGGTGATGCGCGCGCCCTTGGTTCCGAGCGGCTCCTTGGCGATCTGCACGAGAATTTCCTGGCCCTCCTTGAGCACTTCGGCAATTTGCACCGGGTGATTGTTGCCGGGACGGGAGGATTCGCGGGGCCGGAAGGAATGGCGCTGCCCGCCTCCCTGCCCGCGCCGGCCACGGCGGTGACGCGGGGCAAATCGCGGGCGCTGGTGAGGCTCACTCAAGGTGTAGGTGCGGTCCCCGGAAGCCTGCTCGGAGGGCGCGGCTTCCGGCGCGGCGACGATTTCCAGGGTCGCCGCCTCATCCGCTGCGGACTCTTCGAACTCTTCCGTCTCACCTTCTTCTTCACCCGCCATTGCCCGCTCAGCCGAGTCAGGCTCGGCACCTTCCGCGATAAATTCCGCCTCAGCGAAATCGGACTCTTCCGAGTACGGAAGGGCGTTGTCGCCCACGGGCCCCGATTCCGAAAGGACCGGGCCGGGGACTTCCTCCTCGGTAACTTCAGAAGGCAACGCCTCAGAGGAAGCAGCATGGGTCACGCCCTGAATAGCGCCGGTGGTAAATGGGAGTGAATGGTCGGTCTCGTGCGTGGACGCGACGGCTTCGGGCGGAACCTCGCGGGCCACAGGATCTTCGGGGGCCGCAGAAATCGGGGCAGACTCCGAAGGCACCGGAGTTTCTTCCGCAACCGCTGCTTCATAAATGGTCTCGGCGCCGCTCAGGAGTTCTAGCGATTCGCCGTGCAAATTATCTTCCTGAGAGTCCGCTTCCTCCCGGACGCTCGCCGACTCTCCCAACACTTCTGCCCCAGTGCTTTCGGGAATTCCGGCTTCCTCCGCTGCCGGAGCTGCGTTGCTGTATTTCGCGAGGGACTCGCCCGGGAGGATTTCAAAAGGTTGGGATGGGGCGGGCGCCTCGTCAGAACGACGAGGAGGGGGGAAGCGACGGTCTCCGTGGCGACCGTCGCCGAAGTCGGGCCGGACGCGATGCCGGCGGCGACGGCCGCGGCCGCGTTCAAACGGCCGGCGATCACGCCCTTCCCGCCGGGGCGCCCCCGGGGCTGCGGATGGAGCCGCAGACGGGCTGGGCTGCGCCGGGGCCGCAGCAGACGACTCCACCTGCGAAGGCGGTGCGGCCGGAGCAGTCATCGGCGCGGTGGTTTCCGCGGCGGGCGCCGCGGATTCCGCCTGCGGGGGGGCGACAGGGGCCGGCACCGGGGCCGCCTGTTCAGAGCTGAATTTCGCGGCCCGCGCTTCCGCTTCCTCGAAAACCTTGTCGTATTCTTCCTGGTCTTCGTAGAAAAAGTCGGAAACGTAGAGGAACGCATCACGCTCCAGGCCGATGTCCACGAATGCGGACTGCATGCCGGGAAGCACGCGGCTGACTCGGCCCTTGTAAATGCCACCGACCAGGCCCACGTCGGTGTCACGCTCGAAATAAACTTCCACCAGTTGGTCGTCTTCCAACACGGCGACCTTCGTCTCGTGCGGAGACGAGGAAATATACATCTCCTTCGACATGGAAACTCCCTTTTCCGGAACGCCGGGGAATCAATCCGTTATCCGGCGGAGATCAGCCTACAGCGTTCCTGAGCGGCCGAGCGACGAGGGGCGACGAATTGTCCATCCTCGACCGAAAAAAGTCAGCACCGGGCGCGTGTCAAGACGCGTTCTCAAACGCGCTACCCCTTGGACCCACCCGAATCGCAACTCGCCGGTGAAATTTGCCGGCAAGCTTTACAACTTCCTGAGCTGCCGGACCGGGATGTGCAACCCCAAACCGGCGGCCGGAAAGGCAACTTCAATTGACATATCGCCTGGCCTTCACGCTCATTGCCAATCCCAGGCCAAAAAACGTGAAGAGCAAGGACGATCCGCCCTGACTCATGAGCGGCAAGGGGATGCCGGTAATCGGGAACACCCCGATCATCATCCCCGTGTTAATCACCACTTGAAAAAACAGCACCGCGGCCAAACAGATCATCAGAAAGGCCCCGGCGCGATCTGGGGCTGTCTGTGCTCCATCGAGCAACCGCAGGAGCAGAGCAAAGTACAACAGAAGCACCAGCACCGTTCCGACAAATCCCTGTTCCTCGGCGAAGGCGGCGAAGATGGAGTCAGCGCGGGCTACAGGGATGAAGCCCAGCCGGCTCTGCATGCCATTCCCCAATCCCTTTCCCCAGAAGCCGCCGGAGCCAATGGCAATCTTGGTTTGTGTAACCTGATAGCTGGAGGTTTGAGTATTTTGCGTTGGATGGATGAAGGTCATCAATCTCTCGCGCTGGTAGGGTCTGAGAAAGTGGTAGCCCACCGGCAACGCGAGGATTCCCATCAAACATAACAGGGCGACGTGTTGCCAACGAATTCCGGCAAAAAGAATGCCTGCCGCGACAATCGGAATGAAGGTTAAGGCTGTGCCCAAATCGGGCTCCAAGGCCACCAGGGCCGCCGGGATTCCGGCCAGGATCCCTAGTTTTACCAAGTCCCCCCAAGTCACCGCCTTCGTCCGCCGGTCGGCGAAGTAGGCGGTCACAACCAGTATTATAATCAACTTGACGATTTCTGACACTTGGAAACTCATGAATCCCAGTTGCAGCCATCGGCGCGTGCCGGCAATGCGATGGCCCGCCGCCAGAAGTCCTGCCAACATCAGAACGGAAACGCCATAAAGCCAGGGGGTTTGCTCAAGAATCATGTGGTAATCCAGCCGGCTTGCCACCAAGGCCAATCCGCAGCTCAGGATGACCCAATAGATTTGTTTCTTGTACAGACCGGCCAGGGGTGAATGCAGGGTGGCGCTGTAAATTTCCACAACCCCGATGGCCGCAATGGCCAGCGCCAGTCCCAGCAGGAACCAATCAATATCGCTTGTTCGAAGGGGTCGGCCCAATTCTCAATCCTCAATTACTGCCGCGCCGCCTTGTGCGGCGGTTCGGAATCCGCACCCGGCTGCACCTGGCTCAGCACTTTCGCCTGGGTTTCGAGCTGGTTCTCCGGCGGTTTATTCCGGAGTTTCTTGTCGAAATACGCCTTAATGACATCCCGGACAATCGGCACGGCCACGGCGGAGTGCTCACCGCGCTGGACGAGCGCCGCCACGACGATTTCCGGCTTATCGGGTGGTGCGTAGCCCACAAACCACGCTGTATTCTTGTATTCTCCGCCCTTCGACGCCTCTTGTAACTCCTGGCTCACAACCTGGGCGGTTCCGGTTTTTCCGGAGATTTCGATTCCCGGGCAGCGCGCCGCCGCGCCCGTTCCCCCACCTTCGTTAACCACGGCCCACATCCCGGACTTGACGGCGGCGACGGTCTCCTGGTTCAGAGGAAAATCCTGGGGTGGAGAATTGGGAGGATCGTCGCCCGCCGCCGGCAAGCGGTCCTGAAAGGCCACGTGCGGACGATAAAAAACTCCGCCCATGGCGATGCCGCCGATGGTATGGGCCAACTGCAGGGGCGTGACCACGACCGCGCCCTGACCGATGGCCACCGAGATCGTGGCTCCCGCGTACCATTTGTGTTTATAAACCCGTTCCACCCAATCGGGCGAAGGAATCAATCCCGGCGCCTCGCCGGGTAGGTCGATGCCCGTTCGCGAACCCAATCCGAGCCCCTTCGCGTAGTAGTCGATCTTGTCGATCCCCATCATCTTCCCGACCGTGTAGAAGAAAATGTCACAGGACTCGCGAATGGCGGAGTGAACATTCACCGCCCCGTGGGATTGGTGTTTCTCAAAGACCCAATCGTGGTAGGGACGGCCGTAAAATGTGGCCACGCCTGCGCAGTGCACGATGAAATCCGGGTTGATCGTGCCGCCATCGAGCGCGCCGGTGGCCATCACAATTTTGAACACTGAGCCGGGCGCCAATTGCGCCTGAATGGCCTTATTCATGAGCGGCTTCATGGGGTCGTTGGTCAGCGCGTCCCATTCCTTGGGATCAATGCGTTTGGCAAAATCATTGGGATCGAAGGAGGGGTGGCTGACCAGGGCCAGAACTTCCCCGGTGCGCGGATCAAGCGCTACGACCGCCCCGGGACGGTCGCCCATCGACGTTTCTGCCGCCATTTCCAGGTCCAAGTCGACGGTCAGGCGCAGATCATTGCCGTTTTTGGGCTTGACGATTGACAGCTCTCCGACCTCCTGACCGCGGCTGTTCACCACCACTCGCCGCATGCCGTCGCGCCCGGTCAGAATCTGGTTGTATTCACCCTCGACGCCGAACTTTCCCATCACATCGCCAGACCGGTAGGATGAGCCGAGCTTGGCGATCATGTCTTCGGGTACTTCGCCCACGTAGCCCAGCAGCGCGGCGGCCAACTGGTGAAGGGGGTAGAGCCTCTGCTGCGCCTGAATCAGGTCCAGTTCCGGGTATTCCACCCGGTGGGCTTCCACAAAGGAAATGTCTTCGAGCGTCGCCGACTGTTTCAGGAGCACCGGCTGGAAGCGCGGAAGGTTGGCGGCGCGCTCCAACGTGTGTTTGACTTCCTCCGGGTCCAATTGCAGGCCTCGCGCGATTCCTGCCACGCGCTCCGGCGCGAGCGTGGCCGACGACTCCCGCGACAGAAGAACCGTGAAAGAGGGAAAATTGTCGGCCAGCACCCGGCCTTCACGGTCCAGAATCTTGCCCCGGGGCGCGATCACCGGAAGATTGCGCGTGTGGTTGCGTACGGCCAAGTCCTGATAGACGCTGTGGTGTCCGATTTGCAGGCGCCAGTATCCCGCCAGCAAGGCTAGGAAACTCGCGGCAATGGTATATTGAAGAAAGGCGATCTTCCAGGCGGGCGGCCGTTCGTCACTCGGGAATCGGACTTCCATGCTAGCCCATGCTGCTGGGGTGAAACCTAGGCGCGTGACCTCAGCTTAGTTGGTCTGGTTACACATGTGCAGGCGCAATTCAACTGCCCGGAATCGCCTTCCACGCACCTCCTGAACGTAGCACACCGCGCGCGCGATGGCAAGAATTCCATGGAATTTCAAGCTGCGGTTCCCCGGGCGGCGGCTTCGCAGCCACCCTCATCAATTCCGCTGAGGTTTCAGAGGCCAACTCGTGTAGCCCCCCCTCCTCTCCACGTCGCGGTTGAAGGGCCGGAGCGTGACGATGACACGGGCCCGGGACTGTGCCTTCCATCCCCTTCCCCAACGAAATGACTGCGGCGGCTTACCGGATGCTCGGCTCGGTCAGCGAGGCAGATGACGCGGTTCAGGAAGCCTGGCTGCGGCTCAGTCGATCCCCGGCCGGCAGCATCGAAAACCCGGGTGGATGGCTGACCACGGTTACCGCGCGCGTGCGCCTTGACATGCTGAGGTCGCGCAAGTCACGAAGGGAAGAAGCCCATCGACTTGCCGGCGGCCGAACCGGTGGCGAGTCAAGCCGCTGGATCCAACCCGGAGCAGGAAGCACTGCTGGTGGACTCGGTGGGCGTGGCACTGCTGGTGGTGCTCGACCGTCTCAGCCCGCCTGAGCGTCCGGCGTTCGTAACGACATAAGTGTTTGCGTATTTGGCTGTAGCGGCGGTCTATGACCGCCGGTCGGCGCTCATAGAGCGCCGCTACAATTTATGTCGCTCCGTATAGTGTCCTGAGTTAGAAGTTCGTTAATTACTCAGCCTACGAAGCGGGCGCCATATCGTAGCCCAGGGCGCAAGCCGTGGGTTTCAGTTGCCCACCCGCCTCCCCCAACCCCTCTCCCGCTCCGCGGGAGAGGGGAGCCGAAGGCAGGGTGAGGGCTCAGGGCCGTTGTCAGGTTTGGCTTTGGTGAATGGCTCGGTAGAGCTGGTGTGGGCTCCCCGCCGCATCCGGCGCGGGTTTGAACGCCATCGCTTTAACCTCGGCGATCGGAGATCGCCGCAGCGGATCACGAGGCGCGTTTGGTTTCGAACTTGAGTTTTTCGGCAGGAGGGGTTCGAACCTCCCAGGCGAGGCCGACGGCTTCGAGCGATCGGATGAAGGCGTAGGAGAGATCAATTTCCCACCAGCGAAGTCCGTGGCGCGCGGAGGTGGGAAAAGCATGATGATTGTTGTGCCAGCCCTCTCCATAAGTCATCAGCGCCACCCACCAGCAATTGGTGGAGAGGTCATTAACCTCAAAGTTCCGGTAACCGAAAGTGTGACTGGCGGAGTTCACAAACCAGGTGCTGTGGTAGGTAATCACCAGCCGCACGCACATTCCCCAAACCACAAAAGGCCAGCCACCCAGCAAGTAAAGCACAACGGCCAGCGCGGCCGAGAGTTCAATATAATACTTCCCCAGGAAGTGGTAAAACGGCTGGCGAAGCAGATCCGGAGTGTAACGCTCGGTGAGTTCGTCCCAGTCCTTTTGCTTGGGGATCCACATCATCCACAGCACGTGACTCCAGAAGAAGCCCACGCGGGCGCTGTGCGGGTCGCCCTCGGCGTCGGAATACTGGTGGTGCTGGCGGTGATGCGCCACCCAGTCAATGGGTCCGCCTTCGAAGGTCAGCGTACCCAGAAGTGCGAGGGTGTATTCCACGGCCTTCGAACACTTGAATGAGCGGTGGGTGAGCAGGCGGTGATAGCCTATGCAAATTCCCAATCCGCCGAAGAGTGCGTGCAGCAGAATGCACAGGCCCACGGCCGCCCACGTGGTCTCCCAGAAAACCGCGATGACGCCCAGGTGCATGGCAATGATGAAGGCGGCTTTGATGGGCTTAAACTGGTCGCGAACGGGTACAGCAGGGGTTGGGGGCAGTGCTACGCTGAGTTGAGCCATGTCATTTCCCGATACGCCTGCCCCGCAAAAGCTGGCGGCGCACTCCGTTCAAAGATTCAGTGTCTGGCTGAATTTCGACACTAGGAGGATGGGGCCAACGATACCAACCCCCTCGCCCTTATGCAAAGCGATCCGCTTGGCACCAGAGTTGATTATACCTGCAGGCGGGCGTGCGCACAAATCAAGAGCATCGAGCCGGTGCGGAAAAACAACCCACGAAGCAGTCGGATTGCCCCACCTAACGGGTCTTAGACACGTTCAACATTCGCCGCTTGCAAACCCTTGGGGCCTTTCTTGACTTCAAAGCTCACTCGGGCGCCCTCTTCGAGTGTGCGATACCCATCGCCCTGAATGGCTGAGAAATGTACGAAAACATCCTCGCCGCTTTCTCTCTGAATAAACCCGTAACCTTTGGCGGCGTTGAACCACTTTACAGTTCCTTGTTCCTTCATGCTGAATGCACCTGTGCTTCAAGTGGATTTGGCAGTGTGTCGAACGGACCGGCAAGGGAATCCCCCATCGGCCCCTGTAATACCTCGTCTCGC
>JASHTO010000453.1 GCA_030040515.1 Terriglobia bacterium | reverse complement strand
GTGGAATTCGATAAACCGCTGCCGCAATCGATTCTGGCTCATCGTCCTCTGTACATGTTGGTGCAGTTGATCGATCGCTCGCACGTGCGGGTGGGATTCAAGACCGCCGCCGGCGACGCGTGGATTTTCTCGCGGACCTTTGACACCACGCACTTGTTCGGGGATGTCGCGCAGATTCAGTTGCCGGAATTCGTGTCGGCGCAAGGCAATCAGTTCGAAATCGGATGGGGGGCAGGGAATTATCCGCGCTTCCAGCAGTTTCTGATTCAGTACGTTCATTTTCGATACGGCGTGGCCCAGTAGAGCAATGGCGAATCTTGCGGCAGTGGTCAGCCCGTTGATTGCCAATCTGTTGACCCCTCACCCCAACTCCCCTCCCCCTCTCCCCGAGGGAGAGGGAAGAGGGGAGTTGGGGTGAGGGGTTTCTTCCTGGCGGTAGCGGTCGGGCCTCTTTGAGGGGCCAGTTACCACCTCCGACTTTGCCGGAGGATGATTACAGCATGCGGTTCGAATGTGAAAGAGAAGGGTGGAAAAATTAAGATGCGATGCAGAATCGGGTTGGCAAGCGTGCTGGCAACAATCGTCCTCGCGAGCGTCGCGGGCGCCCAGGAAGCGAATTCGGGCGATCAACGGCCGGACATCCGAAAACTGAGCCAGGACTTTAATCTCCCGCATGATGACATCAGCCCGTGGACCTTCTATCCCAAGAGCAACATTAAATCCTTGTCCACCACGGAGCATCGCGGTTTGTTGACGATTCGCGACGCGGGGCATGGCCAGGATATCAAGGGTGTGCCGGGCGACCCCATTCGCATCGGTCAATACCCCCTGCCGTGGGAATTTCAAATGGGCATGCTGCAGCCCGAGTCCAAGGCCGCGGACGCACAGACGAATTACGCCATTGGAATCAATATCGCCGTCACCTTTTCCGATCCGGCCAATTGGCCGCAGGACCGGACTCAGCTTCCGCCCGACACGCATACACTCCAGCTTTATGTCGTCCGAATCGGGAACTACGGTGAACTCTACCGGACGGGCATCCCGCAATTGCGTTTCGGCGACTTGAATTACGGCGATCCTTCCCCCGAGGTTTATCTGCTTTGGGGCCGCGGCGACCTGGCTCCGAACGTGGTGGGTGATTGGAAAATTCCGTACATCTGGTTTGGATACCAGCCGCCGGAACCCGGCCAGTTCGGCGCGGCGTTCGGGTGGTCGTGGTCGAAATTCGGCGGCCCGGCCCAGCAATGGGGGTTGGAAGACATTCGCTTTCGCATTCGCGTTCTGACCCCGACCAAACTGGAGATCGGTTTTGGATATGGGTATGAGCGCGGCTGGCGGATGCGCACCATTGACGTTTCACGCTTCGGGAAGATGACGGGAATTTGGGAGATCGGGCCGACGATCTCACTCGACCGCTGGATGGCCGATGATCTGGCGCCGAAACTTAAAGTCAACCCCACGCCTGTTCTCGATCCTCCCAACCCGGGCGACCACACCTATTACATCGACTATGCGCACTTCTTCGGTGAAGGTCCGGAGAATTTCGATCACCTTTCCGAGGACTTCAACGTGCCGGGAGTTCCCGCGGACAGCAAGTTTTTCATCGAAGACGATGTGATGGCGGAAACCTGGTCGCACCCGGGGTATTTGACCATGACCTCCTCCGGCAAGGCGGACGGGTATGCGATTTGCCCCATGGTGGCCGGCGAGATGACGGCGGGCCTGGCTTTCATCGAGCTCGACAAATTCAAACCGCCCATCGAATACGAGATGGCGTTTATTGTCCCCGACGACTCCTATCCCTGGTACTTCATCAACACCATGGATTTAACCGATACGAAAGGGAGACTACACTCCTGGGAACCGGGCATTCAGAATATTCCCGGCAAGGGACGCATCTTCATTGACGGTCCGCCCAAGGGCCCGTTCGAGCCTGGGACGAACCAGGAAATCAGCATGGTTTTTGACCAGCCTGTGCCGCAGTCCGTCTTGACGCACAAACCCTTGCGCCTGCTCATCCAGGTGATGGATACGACGCACGTGCGGGTGGGCATGAAGGGCGCTGAAAATGATCCGTGGTACTTTTCGAGGCCGTTCGACACAACCAATGTTCTGGGAAAGATTGCCAAGTTCAATCTGCCCTGCATCGTCTCGTACATTCAGGATGGATCGGGTGTTGGGAACTATCCCCACTATCAGCAACTCCTGATCGACTACCTGCATTACCGGTACGGGTTGACGAAATAATCGTGGGGATGAGAGGCAGCGCGCCAGGAGAATGCTTATGAAGCGTCAGGCTCAAGTCGCAAGAGCCCTGATTATTGCCGTCGTGATCGCTGCGGCGATGAGTGCCGGAGATTTCTATTCTCGACCGGCGCCGCCCGCGAGCGGCACCGAACCTTCCGCGGCGAGCGGGAGCGCGGCACCGCCCAAGACGGTGGTGGACGAGGGAGCATTTCTGCAGGAAGCTACGATGCGTCCGCGCGGCCATTGGGAGAGTGTAACTGTCCCCGACACTCTCGACCTTGCTGAGCACGCCAGGCTCTCCATCAATGCTCTGACCGGCGATATGGACCCGGAGCACTATTACGGGACCATCCAGGGGTTCATATTCCACGCTGATCCGCCCCATATTCAGGGCAGCGGGGTGGGCCTCTACTCGGTCGACTTGACGCCCCGCAACGTGCGCACGCTGCCGCTGATGCGTGACATGAGCGGAAGCGAGATGAATCTGGATATGGAATACAAGGCCATGCGCGCGCTGCTGAGCCAAATCGATCCGGACGGCCAAATGTATTACGCCGAATGCCCGGGCAGCGTCACCAGCGGCGGTTCCATGCCCGCGCGGATGGGGATGATGATCTTTGCCATGCTGAACTGGCAGCACCGCGATGGGAACGGCACGTGGATGAATTTGATCGATCTGCTGAGCAAGGGACTGCGCGACGATGCCATTCGCGTGGACGATCGCGCCTACTATCCCTTGCAAAGCGGCATCGACCGGGACCGGGCGTGGCATGACTTTGCGGGAGGGAACAAGGCTCCGAACGCGTATCACACTCCCGACGAGCCGCAAGCCGACCCGCAGGGCGTGGAAGGCGCCACAAAGAGCGAAATGGACCGGGCGATCAGCGCTCTCGCGGATGACTATACACTGAGGGGAAACCGGCAGTCGCTGGAACTGGCTCAGAGGCTGGCACACGAGATCCTTCAACCGCGCATGTGGCTGGATACGACGGACAAGGGGTACGTGGGGAACGAACACGGGCAGTGGGCGGGCCACTTTCACAACAATGTCCACAGCCTGATTGCGCTCCTTGACTTGGCGGAGGCCGAACACGACCTTCGGTTGATGCAGTTTGTCAAAGAGGGCTATGATCAGGCCATTCGCAACGGAGTGGTGCGGCTGGGATTTTTCCCGGCATGGACGATGCCAGTAAAGTATGGCCTGCCGGCGTGGCTTCACGGCGTAACGGAAACCTGCGGAGTCGCCAACGTGCTGGAACTCGCCGTCCGGCTTACCGACGCCGGCCTTGGCGACTACTGGGATGACGTCGATTCGATTGTCCGCAACCAGCTTGTGGCCCAGCAGGTCACCGATCTTGACCTCATGCGCCGGGTCTCCGGGGGAGGAACCGGGCACGACGTGCTGCTCCGGCGCTTCATCGGCGGATTTGGCCCGGGTGGCGTGACGTCGCTGGGCGCCGAATGCGACATCGCGGGTTGTTGCACCGGCAACGGTTCGCAGGCCCTTTACTACGCCTGGCACGGCATCACGCGATTCGACGACGGCGTGGCGACGGTTAACCTTTTTCTGAACCGGGCTTCAACCTGGATGGATGTGGACAGCTACCTGCCCTATGAAGGCAAAGTCGTCCTGCACAACAAGCAGGCGCGCTCCGCGTTCGTGCGAATTCCGGCTTGGGTCGATCCGCTTGACGTGAAGAATTTCGTGAACGGCAAACCCGTGAATCCCGCGATGACCGGCCGATACGAGATATTCGACAGCCTGAAGCCGATGGACGAGATCCGCCT
>JASHTO010000452.1 GCA_030040515.1 Terriglobia bacterium | reverse complement strand
TTTATGAACTGATCGTCAAGAGATCGTAGCTCGTGGTGAGTGGATGGTAGCTAGTAATGACAAACCTGTGTTTGCCCTTTGTTTCTGGCCGCCCACCACTCGCCACTAGCCACTCCCCTGATGGAGGTCGAAATGGCATTTGGATCGAACAAAACGGATTCACGACGCAGCGAACTCTCCCACTTGCCGGACGATTGGGTCGGTTGGCTCGAGCCGGGTGTGGAGCTGGAAGGAAAGATGAAAGTGTCGGTGGGGCTCATCCGGCTGAATACGCACTTTAAGGGAGAAATTGTTTCCGACGGAGTGGTTGTGGTTCATGACCAGGGAGAAATCGAAGGCGAAATCCGATCGCGCGTGGTGAGCATTACCGGCAAAGTGAAGGGAATCGTTCACGCTAAGGAACGCCTGGAAATCAAGGAACACGGCATCCTTCTGGGTGACATTTACACTCCCTGCCTGCTGGTCGATCCCGGTGGATTTTTCGACGGCCAATGCCATATGCCCACGCCAGAACCCTCCGGGACCACGGCCAAAGAGATGGATTCCCAGGAGCGCTCCTGAACCAGACTGTGAGGCTCTTTCACCATCTATGCATCCGCAAGAACATCCCAATTAATGTATGAATCCATCTCCCGCTCACACGAAACGGGTGGATTCGCCAAGGGAAAGAGTTCTCGCCCCTAGTGCGGAGATTGAGAGGCACCACTCCTATTCCTTTATTTGTTCTCATTATTATTTCAGTTCTCTACCTTGCACACTATTTTGTGTACATGTCGCTTCTCCATTTTTTTTCCATCATCTCGCTCAGGGATCGCGCGGCGGTGGGTGCGGTTCTGTTTCTGCTGCCGCTTGGTTTTATCGCTTCCTCTTTCCTGGCCCACTGGCGCGAGGGATTTTTCACCCGCGCGCTCTATTTCTGCACTTCCCTTTGGCTCGGAGTCGGACTGACGCTGGTGACTTCACTTGCGCTAGCGTGGACAGCTTCGGGTGTCGCAATCGCGTTCGGCCTTAATCCCCATCCTTATTGGCTTGGCCTTGTGGCACTGGGATTGACCATGCTTTACTCTACCTACGGCATTGTGAACGCCTACCATCCCCGCATCGTCAACATTCATCCAGAGATCAAAGGCCTTCCGTCGAACTGGAAAGACAAGAGGCTGGTTCACCTATCTGATGTGCATTTGGGACGAATATTACGAGCAGGTTTTCTCTCTCGCGTCGTGGACAAAGTCAACGCACAAAAACCCGCCATGGTGCTCATCACAGGCGATCTTTTTGATGGCGCCTTGGGAAACCTTGAAGAGTTGGTAGCCCCGCTGAATCGTTTGAAGGCGCCCATTGGGATCTTTTTTGTAACCGGCAATCATGAAACCTACCTGGGGGTTGAACGCGCCTACGCGGCGCTGCGCAAGACTCCGGTGAAGATTCTGGACGACGATTGCGTGGTCGTCCACGGCCTGCAACTGATCGGAATCAGTTACCCGCGGGGCCGTAATGCACAGAATTTTGCGGAACGATTGGCCGGAGTGCGGGGCTTCAATCCCGACCTGCCCTCAATCCTGCTCTACCACAGCCCTTCCCAAATAGCGGCAGCGAAAACCGCCGGGATCTGCCTTCAGCTCTCCGGGCACGTTCACCAAGGGCAAATCTTTCCACTTCAGATTATCACCAGGATGATTTTTGGAAGGTATTACCACGGCCTCAACACGTTGGGAGATTACACTCTTTATACAACCAGCGGCGTGGGTGTTTGGGGGCCCACCATGCGCACCGGGAACCATCCCGAAATCGTCGTCATCCATCTCTGACATGCCGCCTAGATGTTGTTTGCTTTCATTTCCTGCATCAGATAATCGCAGGAGCGGACGGTAAGCGCCATAATCGTCAAAGTGGGGTTCTGGCAGCCGGTGGACGGGAAGCCCGCGCCATCCATTACGAACAGGTTCTTGACATCGTGCGATTGTTGGAAAGCATTTAGCACGTTCTTCTTTGGGTCCGTGCCCATGCGCGCGATGCCCACTTCGTGAATCGCCCAGCCGGGAGTGCTTTCCTTATGGTGAATTTGAATATTCTTCGCTCCAGCGGCTTCCATCATTTGCGCCGCGCTCACGGCCATATCCTTGACCATGGCGTGCTCATTCTCACGGTACTTCATGTTGAACCGCAGCACGGGAATTCCAAAGGCGTCGCGGACGCCGGGGTCGATCTCCACAAAGTTGTCCCAGTGCGACAGGCACTCGCCAAACCCGCCCAGACTCACAGTGGTTAATGGGTCCATAACTGATTTCTTGTATGCCGCGCCAAAGCCCGGCGCAGAAAAGTTAAAGTGAGAGTCGCCGCCTCCCTGAAAGCCGAAACCGCGCAGGAATTGCTTGGATCGCGATCCGGGAACATTCCGGAAGCGCGCCACGTAGATGCCGCAGGGCCGGTGCGGGCCGTTGAGAGTGGGCTTCTCAGCCAATTCTGGAAACTCGCCCGATGCGCCGCCGCCCGTCACGTGATCCATCAGATAGTGGCCCATCACTCCGCTGGAATTGGCGAGCCCGTTGGGGAATTGCCGGGTGGTGGAATTGAACAGAATTCGCACGGACTCAAGGGCCTGGGCGGAAAGCACCACCACGCGCGCCTGAACTTCCTTTGCCTGGCGCGTGTTGGTGTCGATGTAAAGGACTCCGCGGGCGCGCGAACGATCGGGATCCATCAAGACCTTGTACACCCTGGCGTTGGGAATCAGCGTGCAGTTCCCGCTGGCCAAGGCGTCGGGCACGGTGGTGAACGAAGAATTGAAGTAGGAATGGGTAACGCAGCCGCGTTCGCATGGCCCACAATAATGACACGGAGCACGGCCATTCAAGGGCCGCGTGATGTTGGCGGTGCGGGTTGCCGTGACGATCCAGCCGAGCTTTGCCCTGACGCGCTCACGGAGGTGAACTTCCGGGCAGCGCAGGGCCATTTCGGGCTGAAACTTGCCGTCGGGCAGGTAAGGGTAACCCTCGGCGCGGCCTGCCACGCCCACGTACTCTTCCACTTGATCGTAATAGGGCGCGAGGTCTTTGTAGGCGAGTGGCCAGTCGGCGCCATAGCCGTCAAACGATGCGGCCTTCAGGTCCAGGTCACTCAAGCGCAGGCTGACACGCCCCCAGACATTGGTGCGGCCGCCGGTGACGCGCAGGCGGCCCTGCCAACTGAATTGGGTTCCCGGCGCGGTGGTGTAGGGCTCGTCGAGGTCGTTGCAGAACCAATCGTAGTTGTACTCCATGCAGGCGTAACAGTCTTTTTGAATCGGCCGCGTGCGACGCACCACATCGGGAACGCGATCGCGGTACTTCAACTCAAAGCCGGGCATG
>JASHTO010000451.1 GCA_030040515.1 Terriglobia bacterium | reverse complement strand
CGGAAGTCGATTGCCAATTTCAAGCTGCGCAAGAACATGCCCATCGGCGCGGTGGTGACCCTGCGCGGCGACCGCATGTACGAGTTTTTCGACCGCCTGACGAACGTGGCCATGCCGCGCGTTCGTGACTTTCGCGGCGTCTCCACCCGCGCCTTCGATGGCCGGGGAAATTACACGCTGGGGCTGCGCGACCAGTTGGTGTTTCCGGAGATTGATTACGCGAAAGTGGACAAGACCAAGGGCATGAACATTACGATCGTCACCGACGCCCGGACGGACGCGGAGGCCATGGCGCTGCTGCGGCACATGGGCATGCCGTTCCGCGCGGAAGCGCAGCGCCGCCCGGCAGTGGCCTCCGCTGGAGAGAAGATCGGAGAAAAGGCCGCCGAAAAGGCCGGAGGGTAAAACGTGGCACGCACATCCATGATGGCCAAATTACGCAGAAAGCCGAAATTCAAGATTCGGCACCGGAATCGCTGCCAGATTTGCGGGCGGCCGCGCGGTTACATCGGCAAGTTCAAGATGTGCCGGCTGCATTTCCGGGAGCTGGCGCTGCGGGGCGATATCCCCGGCGTCATTAAATCAAGCTGGTGAGCCGTAGGGGTGGCCCTCGATGCCGCCCTCGGGCAAACCGGGTTGCCCCTACGAGCGAATTGCCAAGTGGGAGTTCTATGTCAGCCGTTACTGATCCGATCGCCGATATGCTCACGCGAATCCGCAACGGGATTCAAGCGCGTCATCCGCGTGTCGACATGCCGTCTTCAAATCTCAAGGCGGAAGTGGCGCGCATCCTGAAGGAGGAAGGCTACATCGGCAATTTCAAAGTGGCCGAGGAAGGCAAGAAGAAGGTTTTGAAGGTCTTCCTGAAGTACGGGAATGACGGCGCGAGCGCCATCGCGCACCTCGACCGGGTTTCGAAACCCGGCCGCCGCGTTTACGTGGGGGTGAACGAAGTGCCGCGCGTCCTCGGCGGGTTGGGAGTGAGCATTCTGACGACGCCGCGAGGCGTCCTGACCGGCAAGGCCGCGCGCAAGGCCGGTGTGGGCGGCGAAGTTCTGTGCACCGTGTCGTAGGACCGTTGTCGGTTTTCGATGGTCAGTCAGCAGTTCCTGAAAACCGATAACCGATAACTTGTCTCAGGTTTTGAGCTATGTCGAGAATTGGCCGAAAAATAATCACCTTACCCGCGGGGGTCACCGTGCAGGCGGATGGAGCGTCGCTCGCGGTGAAGGGGCCCAAGGGCGTATTGCGCATTCCCTTGCCCGAGGGAATCCACTTCGAAAAGCAGGACGGGCATCTGCTCCTGAAGCGTGATTCCGACGAGGATGCGGCGCTGCACGGCCTGGCACGCAGCCTGCTGGCCAACGCCGTCCACGGCGTCAGCGCGGGCTTTGAGAAGCACCTGGACATTGTGGGCATCGGCTACCGCGCCGAGTCCAAAGGGAAATCGGTAACCTTCGTGCTGGGATATTCGCACCCCATCGAGTTCCCGGTTCCCGACGGAATCGCCATCGCCGTGGAAAAGCAGACGCACCTGGTGGTGAGCGGGCCGGACCGGCAACAGGTGGGGCACGTGGCGGCGAAAATTCGCGGTTTGCGTCCGCCTGATCCGTACAAAAACAAGGGCATTCGCTACACGGGCGAGCGCCTGAAGAAGAAGGTGGGCAAGGCTGCGGCGGCTGCGGGTGGCGCGGGCGGTGGCGGTGGAGCGGCCAAGGGTTGAGAACCCGGGTTTTGTAGCGGCGGTCTATGACCGCCGAATCGTTGATCGACGCGACAGGAAGCGGAGAACTGGTCATGTTACAGATGGTATCGAAAGACACGGCGCGACGGCGAATTCACACGCGCATCCGCACACGCGCCGACGGCCATGCCCAGACGCCGCGCTTGAACGTTTTTCGCTCGCTCAAGCACATCTACGCGCAGGTGGTGGACGATGCCACCGGTCACACGCTGGTGGCGGCTTCCACGCGTGACGCAGAGATCCGCAAGACGCTCAAGAGCGGCGGCAATGTTTCCGCGGCCAAGGTGGTGGGGCAGGTGGTGGCCCAGCGGGCGATTACCGCGGGGATTCCCGGCGTGGTCTTCGATCGCGGCGGATATGCTTATCACGGGCGCGTGAAGGCGCTGGCGGATGCGGCTCGCGAAGCCGGGCTGAAATTCTAGGGCCGGACTGAAACTCCAGGTGAAGGTGCAGGAGGAAGATTTGAGTACTCGGATTGACCCGAACGCGTTGCAGCTCAAAGACCAGGTGATTGCCATCAACCGCGTTACGAAAGTGGTGAAGGGCGGCAAAAACCTGAGTTTCTCGGCGCTGGTGGTGGTGGGTGATGGTGCCGGAATCGTCGGCTACGGCTCCGGCAAGGCGCGCGAAGTGCCCATGGCGATTCGCAAAGGAATCGAGTCGGCGAAGAAAAAGCTGACCAAGGTGAACGTCACGCAGGGATCGATTCCCCACGCCGTGCTCGGCCATTACGGAGCGGGGAAGGTTCTGCTCAAACCCGCGCCGCCCGGAACCGGTGTGATCGCCGGAGGCGCCGTGCGCGCGGTGGTGGAAGCGGCGGGGATACAAAATGTTCTGACCAAGTCGCTCGGCACCACGAACCCGCACAACGTGGTCAAAGCGACCATGGATGCGCTGCTGCGACTGCGTGATGCGCAGGAAGTGGCCAATACCCGCGGCAAGGCGGCGGAAGAAATCTAGAGGTCATCGAACCGTGTCGGAAAAGACGGCAAAGACAATTCGGATTAAGTGGGTGAGAAGCGGTATTGGCTTCACCTACCATCAGAAGACCATCGTGCGCAGCCTGGGGCTCAACAAACTGAACCACACCGTGGTGCGGCCCGATACTCCGCAGATTCGCGGCGTGGTAGCCTCCGTGCCGCATCTGCTGGAAATTGTTTCCGGGCCGGTTCCGCCCGCCTGGGCGGCGATTCCTGAATATACGGTTCATCCTCCGGCGCCCAAGCCTGTTGAGGCCACTCCGGAACCCGCGGCGGCTCCGGCCGAAGCGCCGAGTGAGACGGGCGCGGAATTGCACGAAGAAGAAGCGGAAGCATCGGCCAAAGCGCCTAAGGCCAAGGCCGCGAAGGCGAAGGCCGCAAAGAAAGACGAAGAAGAAAAGCCCGCGGCGAAGAAATCCAAGTCGACGAAGGGAAGCAAGAAATAGGACTTATGTCAACACACGTTGGAACATTGCGGCCACCGACAGGGGCGAATAAGCGTACCAAGCGGATTGGCCAGGGCATGGGCTCGGGACACGGAAAGACCGCCACGCGGGGCTCGAAGGGCCAGCGCTCGCGCGCGGGCATGCGCATGCGGCCGGGGTTTGAGGGCGGGCAGATGCCCCTCCACCGCCGCCTTCCCAAGCGCGGTTTTACCAACATCTTTCGGAAGGAATTCGCCATCGTCAACCTGAAAGATCTGGAGTATTTCACGCCGGATGAGAAGATCACGCCGCAGATCCTCGTTGCCCGCGGCCTGGTGAAGCGATTGGGCGCGGGACTGAAGATCCTGGGCGACGGAGAGTTGAAATCCGCGCTGCAGATTTCCGCACACGGCTTTTCCAAGTCCGCTTTGGAGAAGATTCAAAAGGCCGGCGGAAAAGCCGAGGTCATTTCTTAATGTTCGAATCCCTCAAAAGCATGGTGGAGATTCCGGACCTGCGGAAACGCATCCTGTTCACCATGGGGATGCTGGCCGTGTACCGCCTGGGTGCGTTTATCCCCACGCCCGGAATCAACGCCGATGTTTTCGAGCAGATGTTCAATCAGATGGGAGGGTCGCTGTTTGGATTGCTGGCTATGTTCTCCGGCGGCAGCCTGCGGCGGTTAACCGTCTTTGCCCTGGGAATCATGCCGTACATTACGGCTTCCATCATCCTGCAATTGCTGACGGTGGTTTCGCCCCACCTCGAGAAGCTGCAGAAAGAGGGTGACCTGGGGCGGAAGAAAATTACCGACTATACCCGCTGGATGACCGTGGGATTGAGCGCCTTCCAGGCTTTCGGAATAGCTGTGGCGCTCGAGAAGCAGACGGCCGCGGGGGCGGCGATTGTCAGAAATCCCGGGCCCACCTTCGTGTTCAACACGGTGCTGACCTTGACGACGGGCGCAATCTTCATCATGTGGCTGGGCGAACAAATTACAGAGCGGGGTATCGGTAATGGAATGTCACTGCTGATCTTTGCCGGCATTGTGGTGGGGCTGCCGCGAGCCGTGGGAGACCTCTACGAGAAGGTATTCGTCAATCACACGTGGAATCTTCTGGTGTTGCTCCTGCTCCTGGTCTTCATGCTGGTGATTGTGGGCTGCATCGTATTCGTGGAGCGTGGCGAGCGGCGCATTCCCATCCAGTACGCCAAGCGCGTGGTGGGGCGGCGAATTATGGGCGGGGTTTCGACCCACCT
>JASHTO010000450.1 GCA_030040515.1 Terriglobia bacterium | reverse complement strand
CGAGCATTATCGCACAGGCCTGAGCCTGCTCTATTCGCAGAACCCGTCGCACGAGGATTTGAACCGCTCTTTGCGCGAATTGGTTCTCTCCGTCGCTATTTTTGAGGATTCTCCCGCACGCGATAACCTGCCGGAAGCGGGGCGCCGGCTGCGGGATTTGCAGCGGGAGACGCCGTTGGCTTTGGAGATCACTCCGGAACTTCAGCCCTGGGCGGCGGCCTGCGAGCGGGGTTTTCAATGTATTCAATTCAAGAACTGGGTGGGTGCGCAGGCGGCATACGAAGAAGCCTTGACCTATCGCGCTGGCGACGCCTTTGTTCATCAGGCGCTGGGGTTCTGCTTCATGGAGCTTGGAGAGGTTCATAACGCCGTCCGTGCGTTGCTGCGCGCCATGGAGTTGGATTCGCAATGCGACTTTACTCATCTCATCCGCGTGCAGCGCATTAACTGAAGAGCAGAAAGCGGGCGATCGGGAGATTGCCAAGGTGGCGGAAGTCGGTTCGTTCATCCAAGATCCGCCGGTCGGGCCACTTCGCTTGACAACGATTGGGGGTTTTCGTTACCTTCACTACGGCTCACCCCCTGGGAATGCAGAGAACAGGAGAAACCCTTGGCACGCAAGCCCATCATCACCCTTATTACGGATTTTGACACCGTCGACCATTTTGTCGGGACCATAAAAGGCGTAATTTACGGCATTAACCCCGACGTCGAAATCGTGGATATCTCACACAAGGTGGCCTCCTACGATATTTTTGACGGAGCCTTTACGCTGGCGCAAAGTTATCGTTTTTTTCCTGCCGATACGATTCACCTGGTGGTGGTCGATCCGGGGGTTGGAACGTCGCGCCGCCCGTTGCTGGCGCGAAGCATGAATTACAAATTCGTGGCGCCCGATAACGGCGTCCTGTCGCTGATCTATGAGCGCGAGGAGAATGTGGAGGTGCGGCACATCACCTCGGACCATTACTTCCTCAACCCCGTCAGCGCCACATTCCAGGGGCGCGACGTTTTCGCTCCTGTAGCCGCCTGGCTGAGCAAGTGGGTGGAAGTGGATAAATTCGGCGACCCCATCACCGACTACACAAAATTCACCTCGCCGCGCCCCAAGAAGGTCGGGGACAACCTGATCAAGGGGGTGATCCTGAAGATCGACAAATTCGGCAACATCATCACCAATCTTCTGCCGGAAGACCTTCCCCAACTTTTTGCCGAGAACCCGCCTCCCTTCAAGATCATCATCAACCAGCAGGAAATCACCAAGCTGAATCTGGCTTACTCGATGGGCAAGCCCTCGGAGCTGTTCGCCATCGTAGGCAGCAACGGTTATCTGGAAGTTTGCACCAACCGGGGGTCAGCCGCGAAAATCCTGAATGTAAACCGCGGCGTGGAAGTGGGCGTGATGCTGGGAACGCCCTCGCCCGCGGTTCCTGAGTCTGCTTGAGAATATCTAAGCGCAAATATTTCCCGCCCGCTGCTGCCCCAAAGGGCTAAGCCGTGGTTTCCGCGTGCAGCGGGATGTAGCTCTTGGCGGTTTCCTGTTCTCCGTCGCGGATGATTTCGATTTTGCCCTTGAAATAGGCGCCATCTTCGATGGAGATTCCCGGGGCGAGCAGATCACCCACCACGTGGCCGGTTTTGTGGATCTCCAGGCGCTCGCGCACGGAGATGTTTCCGTGAACGGAGCCGTGGATGACCACGCGCGTTGCCTGAATATCGGCCTTCACCTTCCCTTCCGGCCCGACGGTCACGCAATGGCCTTGCACATTGAGCGTGCCTTCGAATTGCCCGGCAATCACCAAGTCCTCATTGCCGGAAAGGTCCCCCTTGAACACCAAGGTGCGACCCAGCAAGGTGCGGCCAGAGTCGCTGGGCATCAGGGAAGATAAAGAAGACGATTTGGATGAATCTACCATGGGTTTTTCCTCGATGGGTTTTTCCGGAGGCAGAATCACCGGCGCATATTGCGTCGGCCCCGCCGCCGTAGGTTTCTTTTCTCGCCACATGTAATTCCTCGCGCACATTACCGCGATCCGCCTGAATCCTCTTTGCCGGACCAGAGGTTGGCGCGCCGCCCAAACGGCACTTGCGGAATCGTGGTCGATGCCCGGATTAGATACTTCTTGCATTTGGCTTGCCACGAAACGGGGATTGTAACCTCCGCAAAGTCAACGCCCTGGGCCGTCAAGGATGGAAGCCGTGGCCGCGCCGAGTGTAAATGTTTCCGGGGACAAGAAGAATTTGCGGATTGACGCGGTTTGGCCTCTAGAGCGCGCTTTGTCGGGATGCGCTTGAGGTTACGAGGATTAATCAGCCTTTTGACTCCTGACGGCCGGCTCCTGGCTTCTGATTTCTGTTTTCGGCCTTGCCTGTGGCAACGTCTCAATCCGAATTCTTGCTACGCGCCGGCCTTCCACCTCCAATACCGTGTAGCGGCGGGATTCATACACAAAGCTTTCGCCGCCGCGCGGAATAAAACCCAGGCACACGAGCACAAACCCCGCCAGGGTTTCGTAACCGGCGCCGTGGGGCAGGACGATGTCGCGCTCGCTGGCCAGGTCGCGCAGGCTTACGGAGGCGTCCACCACCAAAACGTTTTCTCCCACCCTGCGGATGGCATCCTCTTCGCGATCGTATTCATCCTGAATTTCGCCGACGATTTGTTCCAGTACGTCTTCAATGGTCACCAGACCCACGAAGGTTCCGAATTCATCCACCACCAGCGCCATCTGCGAGTGCCGGCGGCGCGCCTCCTTCAGCACCTGGGTGAGCGACATCGATTCGGGCACGATCATCGGCGGGTGAAGAACGGTGCGCAGGTCGAACGGCGCGCTCGCGGGCAGGGCGGCGCGCTCCCTTTCCGCCATCACCGCCAGCAAATCCTTGGTGTAGAGCACACCGACGATTTGGTCGGGCAGCTTGTCGCAAATCGGGATGCGCGAGTGCTGGTCCTTCACCACTCGCTCCAGCAGGTCGCGCAGATCGCTTTCGACCGGCAGGCAGGTGATGCGGTTCCAAGGCACCATGATTTCGCGCACGCGCACGCGGTCCAGGTCGAACACGCCGTGAATCATTTCCTCCTGCGCTTCGTCCAGCAGCCCGCGCTTGCGAATTCCGGAAACAATGAGTTTCACCTCCTCGGCCGTGGGGAGCGAGCCATGGCCGCGTTCGGGAGGGCGGCGCAGCGCGTGAAGCACTCCGCCGGCCATCGCGTTCAGGAGCCGCACGGGATAGCGACTGAGGCGAAAAAACCAATGCATGGGGCGGGCCACGCCCAGGGCAAAAAACTCGGCGTTCTCGTAAGCCATGGCCTTGGGAACGAGCTCGCCGAGCACCATCAACAGAACGGTGATGAGCAGGAAGGCGACTCCCACCGAAACGGCGTGCGCCACGGCAGCGCTCGCCACCTGCCCAAGATATTTTTGCAGCGAATCTTCGATGGCGGCGGCCATGATGCGTTCGCCCGTCCAGCCCATCAGCAGGCTGATGAGGGTAATCCCCAGTTGCGTTCCGGAAAATAGCCCCACCATGTCGGAGAGCAGGGCAAGCACCTGTTTGGCGGCGAGGTTACCTTCGTTGGAAAGCTGCTCCATGCGCGTGCGCCGCACGCTCAGCAAGGAATATTCCGTGGCAACGAAAAAGGCATTAAGCGCCACCAGACCCAGGATCAATGAGATTTTCAGCAGAACAAACATAGTGCACCCGGATACCAGCCATTTTAGGCGACGCGAGTTCAATCTCCAAATGGCGTTCAGGTAGGTTGCTGGCTGGCGCAGACACGTTTTTTGTGCCTGCGTTTTGCGCCATCGCCTCTGCCCTCCGTGAAACGCAGACATTGAAAGGCATGTCTGCGCTAGCCGCGTGGCCCCTCCGGCCTTGGTATGGAGGTGTGCTAAAATTCCTTCTTCAATATTTCCATGGAAAAATTTTTTCGCACCTCCGTTCCCCGCTATTACGAACTTGAATTGCCCCGCGATCACGCCCGACGAAAACGCTGGCCACTCTTGATTGCCCTGCACGGTTACGAAGGGAACAAGGATTCCATGGTGCGCGTGGCGCAGAAAATTGCCGCTGAGAAGATGGTGGTGATTTCGCTCCAGGGGCTTCACCAATTCTTTCGCCGCTTCGGAAAAAATCCCAAAAATTTCCGCGTGGGATTTGGCTGGGGAACTACCTACAAAATGGAGGATTCCGTCCGGCTCCATCACCGCGACCTGGAGATGGTCATGAGTCTTGCCGTGCGAAATTATCGCGCCAACCCCCGCCGGATTTTCCTGCTGGCTTTTTCGCAGGGATGCGCTTTCAACTATCGCTATGTGTTCACGCACCCGAGGGCGATTCGAGGCGTCATCAGCGTGTGCGGCGGAGTGCCGTTTGACTGGAACGCGAATCCTCTTTACCGCCCCTCCGCGACTCGCGTGCTGCACATCGCCGCCCGGCGCGATGAATGGTATTCGCGGGAAAAAAACCTGGAAATCCACAGGCAATTGCGCCAGCGCGCCACCATGCTCGACTTCCGTTTTTACGACACGACCCACAGGTTCCCTCCGGCGTCTATTCCCCACATCCGCAGGTGGATTGCAGGAAATCTGTAGCGGCGGTCTGCGACCGCCGTAAGGACGCGGCGGCACCTCGCCTCTACAATTCGGCGCTCATCGAGCGCCGCTACAGCAAGAACCACCCATGCTTCGGACCCTACACGAACGCGCGCAATTCTGTTAGCATAGTGCCGATGTACGACGAAATCGCGGCCGTCATGGAAAATCGCCCTCTCACCGGCGGCCATTTCCTTTTGAGTCTGGATGCTCCACGTCAGGCACCGGAGGTTCGCCCGGGCCAGTTTGCGATGGTACGCATGCTCGGGCGCTCGGACGTGCTGCTGCGCCGCCCCATGAGCATCTTCGACGTGTGTACAAAGGAAAGTGCCCATGCCGGCCATTCGAGCCGGCGGCCCACACCCCAAATTCTCCAGCTTCTCTACAAAATTGTGGGACGCGGCACGCGCCTGATGTCGGAGCTTCGCCCCGGCGAGAAGGTGGGATTGCTCGCGCCGCTTGGCCATGGGTTTCTGCAAGAGGATTACCTGCCGCAAGCGCATGAGTGCGACGAGATTCTGCACGTCGCGGGTGGCATCGGTATCGCGGCGCTGCTGCTTCCCGCGAAGCAGTTGGCGGAAGCGGGTTTCACCCAGCGCCTTTTCTTCGGGGCGCGGACCAAGGACGATTTGGTCGGCGTGAGGGAATTCAAGCCGCTGGTGCGTGCCCTGCTGCTGGCCACGGAAAACGGCTCGGCCGGATATCGCGGATTCGTCACGCGGCCGCTCGAAGAGTATCTCGCCCGCCATACCAGCAAGAAGTTTCTGCTCATGGTCTGCGGTCCGTGGCCCATGCTGTGCGCCACGGTGGAGCTGGCCAATCGCTTTCGCCATTCCTGCCTGGTGTCCATGGAAAACCGCATGGGCTGCGGGCTGGGCGTTTGCCTGGGATGCTCGATTCGAGTTCAGGGCACGGGCCACGAAGCCTACCAGCGCGTCTGCACGGAAGGGCCGGTTTTCTGGGCGGAAAAGGTTGTTTGGGAAACTGAGAAGAGACTCGGGATCAAGGAATAGAACTTGGGCAAAAAGCCATCCAGCACGAAACTTCAAAGTGGCCACGATAACGCGAGCGCAGCCACCTCGTGCACATCGACGGAAGCATCGAAAACTGCGCCGCCCGCCGGGCAATTCATTCCGCAGATGGAGATCGAAATCGCCGGCGTGCGGTTCCAGAATCCCGTGTGGACGGCCAGCGGCACGTTTGGCTACGGAAAAGAATTTGCCCACCTGATCGACCTCAACAAGCTGGGAGCGATTTGCGTGAAGGGCATTTCGCCCGAGCCCATGGAGGGCAACCCGCCGCCGCGCATCTACGAAACCGATTCGGGCATGCTCAACGCCATCGGCCTTCAAAATGTCGGGGCGAAACGCTTTCTGACGGAGAAGTTGCTGTTCCTGCGCACGCTCAAGGCGCGCACAGTGGTGAACGTGTTCGCCTACTCGACGGAAGATTACGTGCGCTGCATCGAAATTCTGAACGAAGGGGAGGGGATTGCCGCCTACGAGCTGAACATTTCCTGCCCGAACACGCGTTGCGGCGGAATGGTTTACGGCAGCGACCCGAAGTTGACGGAGGAAGTGGTGGCCGCGGCGAAAAAGGCGGCGCGCTACCCGCTTTTTGTCAAGCTCTCGCCCAACGTGACGGATATCGCCGAATTCGCCCGCGTTGCGGAGGCCGCCGGCGCGGACGCGCTCTCGCTCATCAACACTTTTGTGGGCATGGCCATTGATGTTGAATCGCGCGCGCCGCGAATTTCGAACGTCACTGCGGGGCTTTCCGGCCCCGGCATCAAACCCTTGGCCGTGCGCATGGTCTACCAGGCGGCGCGCGCCGTCAAAATTCCCGTCATCGGCATCGGTGGAATTGCCGGCACAGAAGACGCGCTGGAATTCATCATCGCCGGCGCCCGCGCCGTGCAAGTGGGCACAGCGAATTTCTACGATCCGGCTACATCCACGCGGATTGCGGACGGCCTGAGCGAATATTGCCGGCGCAAGCGCCTGCAATTTGCCGAGCTCGTTGGGTCACTCAAAACTGGGTGACCCATCGATGCTGATTCATCCACGCGCATTCAGTGCCCTCTGAAATCCGCTGTCCGCTTCGCAGCATATAGCGCGGACCGCCGATTCTGCGGTCCGCGGTTCCTGGCATTTGTCAATCAGTCGATCAAGAGCCGCAGACCGCAAATTCGGCGGTCCGCGCTACGGTTGCTGGACTTTCATTCATGCCGGATGGCGGTCATAGGATCGATTTGCGACGCCCGTCGGGCGGGGAAGAAGCCGGCGAGGAGTGCGGCGGCAAGCAAAATCACCACGGCGGAGAGCAACGCGCTCGGGTCGTGGGGCTTCACCTGATAAAGAAGCGATGCGACATACTTCGATGCGCCGAGAGCGATGGGGGCTCCTACTGCCAGCCCGCAGGCCGCGAGAATCAGGACGTCGCGGAGCACCATCCATAGCAGCGTTCGCCACTGCGCCGGACGATGTTGCACGACATAGTTCCATACAATCCCACGCAGGCGATGGCAAGCGCCAGTACCGCGAATCCCGTACACAGCCGCGCGAAAAAAATCTGCGGGCGCAGTCTTTGTTCGATCACCGCGACGATGGCCACGGGGAGTGATTTCGAGTTGTCACGCTCGTCAAATTCCCACCCGGCAAGTAAGGGAATATGCAATGTGGAGAAAAATCCCGGCCCGATGCCAAGCGTGTGAGTGGCCCTGGAATCAAAGCCACCGTGACCCGTGGGTACTTTCTCCGGGCGCGGCTTGCTGAGGGGGACGACCGGCCAACCCCAAGCTGCTGGCGCGTCTTCCTTCACACGGGTCAGATTTCCCAATTCACGCCGCGCCGCCCATCGTGCATCTTCTTCCCGCAGACCGGATCTGCGCAGCTCTTCGGCTTCCTCCTCCAGATGGAATTGCAGTTCCTGACCGAGGTTTTCCTCCCTGCTCCGCCGATGCAAGAGCCACGGCAACTTTCGGAGGAAGGTGATCATTTCGCCTCCTGGTCCGCCGGGTTCAGGATCAAGCCCATGGCGCGGGAGAACGCCTCCCACTGCGACTGCTCCGCGACAAGCTGTTTTCGTCCGCGTGGCGTCAGGCGATAGAACCGGGCGCGCTTGCCCTTGTCCGAGAGCTCCCAGGAAGCCGTGACCCAGCCCTGCGCCTCGAGGCGATGCAGGGCAGGGTAGAGTGATCCCGTCTCCACCTGAAGCAAGTCTTCCGAAGTGCGCTGAATGCGCTTGGCAATGGCATGGCCGTGCTGCGGGCCGGACAAGAGTGTTCGAAGGATCAGGACATCCAGAGTGCCTTGCAGGAATTCCACGCGCGAGGATCGCTTACTGGCCATAGTGTAGACATTCTACTCTATATGGTGTAGAGTGCCTACTCATTTTTGGAAAAACAGTAACGGGCCTCCGGCGTGCTGCAGGCGCAGGGGCAATCCGTCGGCTGACGGATTGCCCCTTGGGCGGCCACGAGGGCCGCCCCTACGTGCTGCCATTCTCGGATGGCTGTCCCAGATGAAACAGCATTCCTTGTTGACCTGTTTTTCTGCATGACCTAAGATTTGTGCGCAACGGAGTGGTCCTGCGAAAATCATGACAAAGAATAGCCTGATACGCGATGGCGATTTGGCAGAACCTCAGGTCGGCGCGCTTCAGCGCGCGCCCGGGGCAAGCCGGTTTCCGAGAACGGACGGAGGTGGGCAATGAGCGAATCGAAATCTCATGGCAAGGATGCCGCAGAGGTTGATCCCCAGCACTATGAAGTGGAGTACGAAAACGATCGCCTGCGGGTGCTGCGCGTGCGATTCGGCCCCAATGAGAAATCCGTGATGCACAGCCACCCTTCCGGCGTGGTGATTATGCTGAGCGACTGCGATTTCAAAACCTATCTGCCGCAAGGCCCCGTAAGGCACATTATGGGGAAGAGCGGCCAGGTGATCGGTTTCGATGAGCCGTTTGACCATCTACCCGAGAACATGAGCAAGAAACCCTTCGAGGCGATTTTTGTCGAGGTCAAGGAGCGGAGCTGATCACGATCCATCCATGGTTTGCCCGACTTGAACCAAGGGATTTCTGTGCCCATCCGCCTGAAATTACCGCGCCACCGAGACCGTCTATCGCGGCGCGCGGGCAATCATTACTCTGCACCACAAACGTTTATCTTCTTCTCATGCTGGGAGGATTCTTCGATTGGCCGGAACCTGCTTCCCACTAGTTCTTTGACCGCATAAAAAGATTCCGTTGGTAGCCAAACTTTGCTCGCGCTTTCCGGCGCGTGAATTGCCAGTCAATCTTCACCCGCATGCGATTGACCTTGCGGTTCCAGGCGCGGGCTTCGCGTCGTAGGATAGCCAAGGTGGGAATCCTGCGTCTCCCGAGGCATTGCCGGGCGAACAG
>JASHTO010000449.1 GCA_030040515.1 Terriglobia bacterium | reverse complement strand
CCATGACACCAACACTTCGAGATCTGATCCGCGAGCGTGTGGAGAAACTGAACAACATCCCGACCGTTCCCGCCATCATTCGTCCCCTGCTCTTCTATCTTGAGCGGCCCGTGGACCAGGTGGAGGTGCAGCGAATCGTGGACCTGGTGTCGTGCGACGAATCGATTTCCGCCCAGTGCCTGCGCGTAGCGAACTCCGCGCTGTATTTCCGCTCCCGCGAGGTGAAGTCCGTGCACGGCGCCATTGTGGTGCTGGGCGTGCGACAAATCCGCGAGATTTTGCTTTCCTGCAGTTTGCTGAACCTGCTGCCCAAGGACAAATGGGTGATTGACCCGCTGATCTTCTGGGAGCATTCGCTGGGCTGCGGCTTGGTGAGCCGCTTCTGCGCGAAGAAGGCAAGCTACAAGGAGCCGGAGCGCGCCTATCTGGCCGGCCTTTTGCACGACCTGGGCGAACTGGTCAACATGCTCGGCTTTCAGGAGGAATTCAACGCGGCGGCACAACTGGCCAAGAGTGAGCAGATTCCCCTTCACCAAGCGGAGCAATCCGCGCTGGGCTTCACCCACTGCGACACAGGCAAGATCCTGGCCGAGCACTGGCGCCTGCCCGAGGACATTGCAGAGGTGGTGGAGCATCACCACGACGTTCAGCAGGCCAAGCTCCATCCCGTGCTGGTCTCCCTCGTCGGCCTCTCAGACCGGCTCTGCATGGCGAACGAACTCGGTTACGGCATCAAGACGGCAAACCACTGGAAGATGGAGGAAGACCCGGCGTGGGTCATCCTGACGCGCGACTATCCGGCACTCGCCAAGGTTCAGCCCGCGCTGTTCCTCACCGAAATGCAGCAGTACGTGGGGGAAGCGCGCAAGCTGGTGCAGTCGATCCTGCGCGCCTGAATGCGACGCGAACCTCGTGACACGGATATCTTGCCTGTGAAGGTCGGATAGTCGTCGGCTCTTTCCCCGGCGTGGGGGAGTCAATACGGGCGCTGGTCCGGGTCGATGGACTGGTCCATGTAAATCCACAGGACCCGCGAGAAAAAAGTCAATACGGAAGCGGTGGGCATGAAAAGCAGGAAGCCCGCACCCACACATTCGGGCAGATCCCAGTGGAGAATCGCCCAAACCAGCACGGAGAGCAGCGAAATAACCACGGTCGCGAGCATGTAGCTGAAATACATCGCCCCCAGGAAGTAACCCTGCTCGCGCTCGAATCTCAAACCGCACTCGGGGCAGCGGTCGTTCATTTGCGGGAAGATTCGAAAAATGGATGTGCGAAAGATCCTGCCCGCGCGGCACCGCGGGCAAAGCAGATGGTAGATGCCTTCCCAGGCGGAAGGTCTGGGCCGGTTGTCGACATGAGGCATCGCCTAAACCCTCGATCGGCGGCTCATCGAAAAGCTTCACATTATTTGATGATCGCACCCTGACAGGGGTTCTTTCAATTCCGAGGAAGAGCTCTCACCACAGAGAAACCTTCCTCTGCGATCTCTGTGGTGAAGGCCCTTCGCTCACCACTGCGTGAACTCATCGGTGTGGGTCATGAATTCCGGATAGGCGCCGGCACCCAGTTCGTACAGGTCGGCGCCCTGGCGTTCCTCTTCCGGCGGGATGCGTTGCGGAATAATGCGATTGAGCAGCCAATTGAGAGAATAGGTGAAGGGCAGAACGAAACCGATCAGCGTAGCGACGCCCACCAGTTGCGCCAGGAATTGCCCGCGCGGTTGGAAAGTGGAAGCGGCTGGGTCGGGGTTGCCCACGATTCCCGCCGCGAGAGGGAAAACTCCCACCGCCAGGATTCCCCAGATTCCTCCGATGGCGTGCACAGAAACCGCTCCGGCGGGATCATCGATGCCCAGGCGGGATTCCATCCAGGCCACGGTGAACGTGACCAGTGCTCCGGCCACGAGTCCGGTGAGCAAGGCGGAAGCGGGCGCGACAAACGCGCAGCCGGCGCTGGAAGCCGCGAGGCCGCACAGCCAACCGTTGGCGCTCAGCGAGGCGTCGGGCCGCCCGAATCGATAGCGAGTGATCGCGGCGGCCGCCAGCACTCCACCCGCGGCCGAAAGCAGCGTGTTCACGGACACCTGCACCGTGCGGCCGGGCGGCGCACCGGCAAAAAGAATCGAACCGGCGCAATTCAAGCCCATCCAACCCGCAAGGGCGAGCAGACAACCGAAGAGAACCAGCACGGTGTTGTGGCCCGGCAACGCGGCGGGCATGCCTTCCAGGTTGAATTTTCCGCGGCGCGGACCGAGCAACCACACCATGCTCAATGCCGTCAGTCCTCCCACTGCCTGAAGGGTGGAACTGCCTCCCGCATCCAGAAATCCCATGCCGAGGCCGAAGTTCATTCCCGTGCGTGCCAGCCAGCCTGCTCCCCACACCGCGTGAGCAAACAGCGGATAGGTGAGCCCGGCAAAGAGCGCTGTGGAAACGCAGCACGCCCGCAGACGCCAGCGCTCCGCCGCGGCGCCCAGCGGAATCAGCGCCGCAAGCCCCACGCTCATCATCTGCAACAGCGCGGCAAACGAAGCGGGTGAGCCGTCGAGCGGGACATCCTGCATGAACCACCGCCCCGCTCCCAGCCAGCTCCATTCCCGTCCGTGAATAAGGAAGGAGTGCGAAGGCAAGCCCGCAAATCCCTCAAGCGAGAATCCTGCGGCGTAGTAGGCCGCCGCGGCGACGCCCACCACGCACAAGGTCGACATCATCGAGTGCGCGGCGCTCCGCGAGCGGCAGAGACCGGTATTGATGAGGGCAATTCCTGCCACGGCGAGAGGAAGCAGTAGGATGAAAAGCGCACAGAGGGCCTGGGATGCTGCAAATAGCCCCTCGGGCTGCCGCGGCGTCACTGGCTCTCTCCCCTGACTCCTCCGTGTGAGCGGATCAATAGAATCAATCCGAGAATTTCCACTGCGAAGCCCGCCGATACGAACAGTTCCTGTCCCTGAAGCAATCGAAGCAGCGCCAGCGCCGCCAGAACAATGAACCACCCCGCGAGCATCAGAAGGAGTCCTGTAATTTTCATCGTCACAAGTTTACCAGAATAAGTGTGGAAAGGTCGGCGACGGTCGCGAGGTGCGGTAAAATTTATAGTCGCTACAAAATCTATTACTTTGACGTTTTCGTGGTGAACGTGTAAGTCTGCGGAGTGCGCACGTGATCTTGCATATGGGTGTGCGATTTTCGGCGGGTTCATTTCCCCCCTCCAGCAATAGAACGAATCAGCCGACGCTGGTGAAGAGCTGGGCCGCCGCGGTAGAGCTCGCACAAGACGCCCTGCGCGCCTTATCCTCAGGTATCCTGCATCCTGGACGGCCAAAGACCGCGCCGCGCAAGCTTGCATGTTGGAAATCGACTTCAGTGAACAAACCGATATTGGCAAGATCCGCCGGACCAACGAGGACGCGCACGGACACGTGGCGCCGGCGAATGCCGCGCAGGCACGCTCGCACGGGTGGCTCTTCGTGCTGGCCGACGGAGTGGGCGGGCACGCGCGGGGTGAGGTCGCTTCCCGCATGGCGGTTGATTGCCTGCTCGAAGGTTTTCGTGAATCCCTTTCCGACGAGCCCCACACCGCGCTTCTGCCGCGCCTGGCCGAGCGGGCGAATCAACGCATTTACGAAGCCGGAACCACCGCGGCAGGCAGCGGAACGCGGATGTCCACCACCCTGGTGGCCTGCGCCCTTCGTCACGACCGCGCGGTGATTGCGCACGTAGGTGATTCGCGCTGCTACCTGATCCGCAAAGGCTGCGCCACGCCGCTCACCCGCGATCACACCGTGGTGAATGAGCAATTGCGCATGGGTTTGATTTCTGCGGGTGAGTCTTCCCAATCGTCACATCGGAATTTGTTGCTCCGCTCGCTCGGCAACGACCTTTTCGTCAAGGTGGATGTCGAGCAGGCGCAAATCGTCCCCGGAGACGTTCTGCTGCTTTGCTGCGACGGCTTGCATGGCGCCCTGGAAGCGGCTGAAATCGCGCGCGTTGTCGTTCAGCATCAGGAGCTGGGCAAAGCCGCTCATCGCCTGGTGGAGCTTGCCAACGAGCGGGATGGCAGCGATAATATCACCGTCCAGGTGGTTCGCGTTCGGAACGTCGAACGGGTGGGAATGTACCGGGGAAGGCCCTACAAGTTGCGCTGAATCACCAGGAATCAACTGTCACGAAGGCAGCGTTTCGAGCGCAATTTGCGCCCACGACAGCCACCTATTTCATGAATCCCGTCCAGACCGGCGATCAACTCGATCACTACAAGATCGAAAACCTCGTCGCCCGCAGCGGCATGGCGTCCATTTACCGCGGGATTGACACCCGCACCGGACGCCCCGTCGCCATCAAATTTCCGCACCCGGAGATTGAGAGCGACCCCATATTCTTCGAGCGCTTTCACCGCGAATCGGATATCGGCGCGCGCCTCAACCACCCCAGCGTCATGAAAGTGTTTGTGGACGAAGATCGCCAGCGCGTCTACATGGTGATGGAGTGGGTGGAAGGGCGCTTGCTCAGAAGCGTCATGAGCGAGCAGGGAAAATTTCCCGCCGAGCGAGCTGTGAAAATCGCCCTGCGCATTCTCGACGCTCTGGGTTACATTCACAGCCAGGGGGTTGTGCATCGCGATTTGAAGCCGGAAAACATCATGATCGACGGCGGCGACAACATCAAACTCATCGACTTCGGCATCGCTGCCAACGCCGGCGCGCGGCGCATTACCTTCGCCAAGCTCAGCAACACCAAGGGCACACCCGATTACATCTCGCCCGAGCAGGTGAAGGGAAAGCGCGGTGACGCGCGCAGCGACCTTTACGCCCTGGGCGTCATCCTCTACGAAATGCTGACGGGCAAGGTGCCGTTCCAGGGGCCGAATCCGTTCGCCACCATGAACGACCGTCTGCTCAACAGTCCCATCCCACCCCGCGAGGTGGATCCCTCCATCAGCCCGCAGCTTCAGGAAATCATCTACCGCGCCCTTGAGCGCGAGCCGGCCAATCGCTATAAGAGCGCCGCGGAATTTGTCCATGACCTTGAGCACCAGGACGAAGTGGGGGTTGAGGACCGCCCGGAGCTGCGTGACTGGCGAAACCGGCGCTCTCCCCTGAAGCGGCGAATCCTCTTCTACATCCTACTGGCGCTGATTCCCATCATGATCTTCGCGGTGCTCCTTTACGTGGCCAAGCACGGTTAAGGGCCGATGCCGGATCCAATTCATAAGGGCTGGCATGGCGCGGAAATCTAATTTAGAATTAACGGAGAGGTAGGGTCCCTATGGATAGCGGCGACCATCAGAATCAACGGAAGGGCCACCGGCTCCCGGTCAGGCTACCGTATTCGCTCGTCTCGGGTTCGGGAAGCGATGCCACCGTCATCACCGCGGAATCCATCAACCTTTCGAAATCCGGCATGCGCTTGAGGACGGACACGGAACTGACCTCCGGCCAGACCGTGGAAGTAGTTCTTCTGGGGGGAACTCCCAATCCGATGTTGGCGCGGGTCGTTTGGGTGGGCAAGCCCGCCGGCTCATGCCAATACGAATTCGGACTTGAATATATTCCTGCAGCTTCCCGTCCCGTTTGATTCGATTTAGATGCCTTCACACCGTTTCTATTCTCATGCGGGATAAAGTTGTCGCCTCTACCCACGCGTGGTAGCATCCTCCCTTCGTCGTTTCAGGGGGAAAAGACCGGATTCATGGCCGCGACATTGATCGCATTCCAGGGCGAACGGGGCTCGTTCAGTGAAGAAGCGGCTTACAAGCTGCTGGGGCGGCGCGTGCGGGTGCTGCCCTGCGAGACTTTCGCGGCCACCTTTGCGAGCGTTGCCCAGGGACGTGCGAACTCCTGCCTGGTTCCGATTGAAAACACGCTGGCCGGCTCCGTCTATGAAAACTTTGACCTGCTGCTTTCAAACCGCCTGCACATCGTGGCGGAAGTGAGCCTGCGAATTGTCCACAATCTCATCGCCATGCCGGGAACGAAGCGCAAGGACGTGCGCCAGGTCTACTCCCATCCCGTGGCCCTGGCGCAGTGCAGCCGATTCTTTGCCCGGAATCCGCAGGTGGAGCGGGTTACGTTCTACGACACGGCAGGTTCGGTGAAAATGCTGGCCGAACGCCACTTGCCCGGGGCCGCCGCCATCGCCAGCCGCATTGCCGCAGAGGCCTATCAGGCCCGAATCCTGTCCACGCATCTCGAGGACCATCGCGAAAACTATACGCGCTTCTTTTTGCTCTCGAAGACCGCACGCGTCAGCCGCAAGGCCAACAAAGTTTCGATCGTGTTCTCCACCCGCAACGTTCCCGGAGCGCTCTACAAATGTTTGAGCGTCTTCGCCCTTCGCGACATCGACTTGACCAAGATGGAGTCCCGCCCCTTGCGCGGCCGCCCGTGGGAGTACTTCTTCTACATCGATTTCCTCGGGAATGTGCATGAAGACCGTTGCCAGAAGGCCCTGGCGCACTTGAGCGAGGTCGCCAACTTCCTGCGAGTGTTGGGGTGTTACGAAGGTGCGAAGAGATGAAACAAGTTTTCAGGCATCCGAGGTCTCCTTCCCGTCCGGCTACGACCTGTTGCCCAAAGACCGCATCTGGCACATGCACTTGAAGGGCGTGCAGTGCGTCTCGCCGGGAAAGCAGTGCACCCACGCCTTTGCGGACGAGGGGAGCATCGACCTGCTGGGCCAGCTCCGCGCCCTTCGCCGCGACCATTACACCGGCACCATGTCGCTGGAATGTGAGTACAGTGCGCCCGGAATGTCGCACTTGCAAACCACCGAACGGTCAATGCAAGGGTTGCTGAGGGTGGCGGAAAAAGCTGCGGCGTGAGCGAGGCTCAGCCCGTGATGCCTTGCCCGGCGAGGGCAATGTTGTTGCGGCTGGTGTTTTTGACGAGGTACATGGCCTCGTCCGCCTGGCGCAGGAGTTCTTTGCGCGTGCGGCCGTCCACGGGGAATGCCGCCACTCCGAAGCTGGCGGTGACCTTGATGTTCATCTTCTCTTCCGTGAAGAAAGTGCGGTTGAGTAGCAGCTCGCGGATGCGCCGCACCACCATCAGGGCGTTTTCCTTGGACGTCTGAGGAAGCAAGACCACAAACTCGTCGCCTCCATACCGGAAGGCGTAGTCGATCATCCGCAAATGCCCCTTGATGCTGTCGCCGATCATCCAGAGAAGCTTGGAACCCACCAGGTGGCCATGAACATCGTTGACCTGTTTGAAGTGATCGAGGTCAATGAAGATCACGGAGAATTCATAACCGTAGCGATTGGAGCGATAGATTTCCGTATCGAGCACAA